>CAZJHC010000312.1:0-4691 GCA_964545645.1 uncultured Saprospiraceae bacterium | reverse complement strand
TCATTCTTCTTCTATTGAGCCATCAAAATAGTTAAACTCAGTAAAAGAACAGGTCATTTAAGTAGCCTTTGTCTGTAAGTAACTATCGGCTATCTCCAAGCTGCTAATAATCCTCCCATCAATGTAGCACATATCACCCAGTAGACTACATTGATAGCTACATACTTCCATCCTTTTTGCTCATAAAGGGCCATGTTGCCAATCACAGGTAGAAACATCATTAATCCGAACATCCCACCATGAAATGCTCCATGGCTGAATGTATAATTGTCCGGTGCTAAAGTCTCTTTGTAATAAGCTAACCAAGAAGCGGCTTCAGAGCCTGCTATGGGTTCCATAGTGCCATTGGTAATATAGAAGAGAGCACCTTCGACCATATTATCATGGACACAAAGAACATTGATAACAACAGCCAAAATAAGTGCCAACAAAAATGAAAGGCCAAACAGCAATGGCATATTAGCAGACTTCATCTTTTCTTCAGTCATACCCGTAATACTCATCCAGGTTTTACCAAATAAAGGACCATACCAAATGAATCCTATAATCGTAGGGATTAATGAAGCAACGAGTAGTGGTAGAAAATCCATAAGTAGCAGTTTTTTTTACTGAAAGTAGTAAAAGTTAAGTTCACTTCAATCCATCACAAACTACTGCAAGATCAGCCCTATCGACTGTTATTCATGAAAAAACACAATACCCCGACTTAGTTGTACAAATACCTCGACCTATTCTTATCAATCTCTCTAAAGAATGGATCGGTGGTATCCTTGATAAATCTGATTGCCTCACCCGTACTCTTCATTTCAGGTCCTAAGCGCTTATCAACATTAGGGAACTTGTTGAATGAGAATACAGGTACCTTAATGGCATATCCATCCATTTCATTGACCAAATCAAAATCCTCTAAGGTGTAATCACCTGTCATCACCTTAGTGGCTACATTAAGATATGGCACCTTGTAAGCCTTAGCAATAAATGGTGTGGTTCGAGATGCCCTTGGATTGGCCTCGATAACAAACACTTCATCGTCTTGGCTAATCGCAAACTGGATATTGATCAGTCCTTTGATATTAAGTGCCAATGCTAATTTCTTAGTATACTCGATCATAGTCTGGATGATCTCATCGCTAAGACTATATGGGGGCAATACTGCAGAGCTGTCACCAGAGTGTATACCTGCTGGCTCGACATGCTCCATAATCCCCATGACATGGACATTCTTACCATCGCAGATCGCATCGATCTCCGCTTCTCTTGCTCGCTCCAGGAATTGGTCTATCAAGACCTTATTATCAGGCATATGCTTGAATATGCTCAATACCTGTCGCTCCAGCTCTTCATCATTGATGACAATCTTCATACGTTGCCCTCCCAATACATAGGACGGACGAACCAAAACTGGATAGCTTACTCGATTGGCAATGTCTATCGCATCATCTGCCGTATCTGCCACACCATACTGAGGATAAGGGATGTTTAATTCTTTCAACAAGTCAGAGAAAGAACCCCTGTCCTCTGCTAAATCCATATCTGGGAACTGGGTTCCAATGATCTTAATTCCTTTCTCATGGAACTTCTCTGCTAACTTCAATGCGGTTTGGCCTCCCAGTTGAACAATGATTCCTTCAGGATTTTCATGTTCTATAATCTCTTGGATATGCTCCCAATAAATCGGCTCGAAATACAACTTATCGGCTATATCAAAATCAGTTGATACCGTCTCTGGGTTACAATTTACCATGATGGCTTCATATCCCATCTCCCGCAAAGCGAGTATCCCGTGAACGCAACAATAGTCAAATTCGATTCCTTGACCTATTCTATTCGGACCTGATCCCAGCACAATGACTTTCTTAGGATTATCGGAGACGATACTCTCGTTTTCCTGTTCGAATGTGGAATAAAAATATGGTGTCTGCGCTTCAAACTCTGCTGCACAGGTATCTACCATCTTATAGACTCTACGTATCCCAAGACTCTTACGATACTTAGCAACCTTATCCACATCTACTCTCATCAACCAAGCGATCTGTTGATCAGAATACCCTGCCTCTTTTAATTCTCTCATAAACTCCTCAGGAATGTCTTCAGGGATATTATATTTTTCAAGCTGGCGCTCCATCTGGACCAAGGACTTGATCTGCTTGATATACCAAGGATCGATTTTGGTTAGCTTATGGACTGTCTTACTTGGCACACCCAGTCTCAAGGCATCCTTCAATCTAAAGATTCGATCATCACTGGCGTTCTCCAGTCTCTGCAAGATATCTTCGGTCTTGATCCATTCTTTCTTATCTGATCCGAGTCCATGTCGATCATTCTCAAGAGATTGACATGCCTTTTGTAATGCTTCTTTAAAACTGCGACCTATGGCCATTACCTCACCCACTGACTTCATCTGCAATCCGAGCGTTGGATCTGCCCCGGTAAACTTGCTGAAGTTCCATCTTGGCATCTTGACAATCACATAATCTAATGTCGGTTCAAAATATGCTGAGGTAGTCTTGGTAATTTGATTCTTGAGTTCATCAAGATTATAGCCTATGGCTAGTTTGGCAGCGATCTTGGCTATAGGGTATCCTGTCGCTTTACTGGCCAGCGCTGATGATCGTGATACCCTTGGGTTGATCTCAATACATATTAATTCTTCTGTCTCGGGATTCTGAGAGAACTGGATATTACAACCTCCAGCAAAGTTACCCATAGATCTCATCAGCTGGATGGCGTCATTTCGCATCTTTTGATAGGCCGTGTCCGACAGCGTCATCGCTGGTGCTACAGTGATACTATCACCCGTATGGATTCCCATAGGGTCAAGATTCTCGACTGTACAGATGATCACTACGTTGTCGTTGGCATCTCTGAGTAGCTCAAGTTCATATTCTTTCCAACCCAACACGGCTTTTTCTACAAGGACTTCATGAGTCGGCGATGCATTGAGACCTCTTCTTAATGCCTCATCAAAATCCTCTGGATTCATCACAAATCCGCCTCCATATCCGCCTAAGGTGTACGACGGTCTTATCACCAAAGGAAAGCCAATCTTTTGACCAGCGTCCTTTCCTTCAAGATAACTATTAGCGATATAAGAAGGAGCCACATTTTGCCCCAACTTGACAACATGTTTTTTAAATTCCTCTCTATTCTCGGCTAACTCGATGGCCTCCAAATCGACGCCGATCAACCTTACATTATGCTTTTCCCACAATCCCTGTTTTCCAGCTTCTATAGCAAGATTAAGGGCGGTCTGTCCCCCCATAGTGGCAAGAACCGCATCGATTTGCCTCTCTGTCAATATGTGGTCTAAACTCTCAACCGTCAGGGGCATGAGATAGATATGATCCGCTGTCACTGGATCAGTCATAATAGTTGCAGGGTTAGAATTGATCAAGCTAACCTCAATCCCCTCTTCTCTGAGTGAACGGGAGGCCTGAGATCCAGAATAATCAAATTCACAAGCTTGTCCTATAATGATGGGTCCACTACCAATAATTAGTACGGATTTAATCGATGAGTCCTTCGGCATTCTCTGAAAATTTCGCAAATATAACGATAGCTATTATAAGTATAAATTTGTGTTCAAATAATCCTTAAAGGTGATATGAACAAACAGATATTAGTTACAGACAAAGTACATCCAAGCCTCTTAAATGGGTTAAAAAATATGGGAATGAGGGTCAATTATCAACCTAAAATGCCATATGACGAAGTAAAAATTGAGGTTGGGAAATATAGTGGAATCATTATAAATAGCAAAGTTGTCTGTGACGCTACTTTCTTAAAACAAAATACGCACCTCGATTTTATAGGCAGACTCGGTTCAGGTCTTGATATCATAGACCTCCCAATGGCCAAGAGTCTAGGGATCACTGTTATCAATTCTCCAGAAGGAAATGCTAATGCTGTGGCCGAACATGCACTAGGCATGTTGTTAAATCTTTTAAACAATATATCAAGGGCACATCATCAAGTGAGAGACTTTGAATGGAATCGTGAGCCCAACCGTGGTATTGAATTAATAGGCAAAACCGTAGGCATCCTTGGGTTTGGTCATACTGGCAGTGCAGTAGCTCGTAAGTTACAATCTTGGGATGTCGAAATTATCACCTATGATAAATATAAAATCGACATCAACAAACAGTACCCATATGTGAATCAGGTGACCCTAAGCGAACTACAATCCAAGTCTGACATACTATCTATACACCTTCCTCTGACTAAGGAGACCAGGGATATGATCAATGCAGACTTTCTATCAAAGTGTAAGAATAAATCAATCATTATCAATACCTCTCGAGGCCAAATCTTAAATACTAAAGACTTGTTGACTTATATCGAGTCCAATCACATCTCTGGAGCATGTCTCGACGTGATCCAAAATGAAAAATTAGAAACACTTAGCCTAGATCAACGGGAAATCTATCAGCAACTGTTTGCTAAAGATCAAGTGATCTTGACACCGCATATTGCTGGATGGACACACCGATCCCTTGTCAAGATCGCTCACATCCTGTTAGAGAAGATTCGCAAATACTATGATTCATAAACTTATGCTTGCAAATGTTATATCTTTGAACCATCAACATAAAGACGTCTTTGCAAAGCAGATGCGTCTTTTTTAATTATATCAATGACAACGCCGTAGATATAATGTCGAGGAACTTTTTTGGTACGACAACTATTATATC
>CAZJHC010000311.1:0-4698 GCA_964545645.1 uncultured Saprospiraceae bacterium | reverse complement strand
GGTATATCAGTATAATGTAAGACTTGCTATCGCTACGTCCAACACATGCACGTGGACGTACGTACGTCGTACATAATTAGAAAAAAATGAAATTATACTTTTCAAAAACATATTCTGATGAAGAAGGAACTGCTGATGAAGCAAATTCTGGGATGATCTAGGGTTCAAAAGAAGAGTTAATCAAAATTTGTGAATTTTTTACTCAGGTAAAAAAGCATTTGAAGAAAAATGATACTTGTCATATGCATCTTTGTGACAACTTTGAAGGATGGCAAAAAGGTGAAAATTTTGATTTAGAGATAAATCTTGAGCAAGATGTCAAATAAGCTATATCAAAAATCGCACATCAAAAGATTTACATTGAATAATGACCTTAAATATGCTGGACATACATCAGAAATTGGTGAAGTTATATTCAAAAAAAATGAACACGGGATACACTTGATCCGTCAGCGATAGCTTCAAACAAAGGCTTACGACAGATATCAATGATTCTATAAAATCATCATAGAATAAGATCTACCTATGATGACGTTACATATGTACAACCCATTACCATGAGACTTGTACGTTTAATTTTTATTCTGACTTTGATGTTATTGATGTCTTGCAATGAAACTGAAGACAACCCAGATTCAGAACCGATCTTGAGATTGGACGAGACTCTAATCGTAGATGGTATGACTCGCAGCTATCACATACAACATCCCCAAGATCCAGATAATAAGCCATTGGTCATCGTCCTACATGGGCATGGAGGCAGTTCAGACCAAAGCTTAGGAATGGGATTAGGCAAGAATCCGCAAAAAATCTGGCTGGATGTAGCCAAGGAACATCAATTTCTTGTCGTAGTTCCTAATGGTGAACCAGGTATAGAAGGCAATCGAGGATGGAACGATTGTAGATTAGACGCACCTGCTAATCCAACTACGGATGATGTGACATTCATCAAAAGTCTATTAGATGACATAGCGTCAAACTACAATCATGATGTAAACAAAGTATATGTGGCAGGAGTATCTAATGGGGCTATGATGGCCCAACGACTGGTCGAAGAAATCCCAGAAAAAATCGCTGCCTTCGCCTCTATCGTCAACAACAGGCCAGGAAATTCGGCATGTGTAATAAGTGATGAGCCTGTCTCTGCTCTATACATGAATGGCACTGTGGATCTATTAGTCCCTTATGAGGGAGGACAAATAGCAAGTGATAGAGGGCTGGTCATATCTACGGACCAAAGTATAGCTCATTGGGTACAGCGAAACCAAACTGACCTCTCGCCTACCATCGAACTCTTTGAGGATATTAATACTAATGACAACAGTACTGTTGAAAAGTATACCTATGACAATGGTCTGAACAATACACAAGTCATCTTGTATAAAGTCATTGGCGGTGGTCATACAGAGCCAAGTTTAGTTGAAAATTACTCTCAGGCCTATCTAAATATAGTAGGCGAACAAAATGAAGACATTGAGATGGCTGAAGAGATTTGGAAATTTTTTGAAGATAAGAGCAAATAGAACTGTAAAGACTTCCTTTCACCCTTAGTTCCAGCCTTAAGGAACCCACTAAAACAATTAGTCGAGTAAGCTGCAGCGGTCATCTAAAATGACCTTGTATCGACTTAATGATCGCTACCTTACATTAATAAGATCTACTTAATGACGCCGAACATTACTAATAATAAGGTTTATTGGAAACCTTTACTTTTTTTGAGTGCCATTAAAATGTGCATCCATTTTTATTCAGCCTATTTCACAGAGTTCGGACTACAGAGGGATGAATACCTCTATCTGGATGAAGCTAATCATCTGGCATGGGGGTTCTTGGAGGTGCCACCTATGATACCATTTATAGCGTGGATATCCACCGGATTGTTTGGTAATACCCTGTTAGCGGTTAAGATTTTTCCTGCCTTAGTAGGAGCCATAACGATACTACTTTTAGGTTTATTCGTCAAGGAGTTAGGGGGAGGTAAATGGGCACAGATCATTGCTGCCATAGGCTTTTTGGCCTCGCCGGCTTTCTTAGGTAGCAATGCATTATTTCAACCTGTATCCTTCAATCAATTCTTATGGTTTGTCGGAGCTATAATCGTACTTAAGATTCTAAATTCGCAGCAAGAGGAAAGTCCACCATATCAATATTGGTTGATCTTGGCCGTAGTCGCAGCACTCGGAGTATATACCAAGTACTCGGTGCTCTTCTTTTACTTTGGCGTATTCGTAGCGTTAATATGTACCTCTTACAGGTCTCTACTATTGAGCAAGTGGCCATACATAACTCTCTTAATAACCGTCGCACTTATCAGCCCCAATATCTGGTGGCAATATAGTCATGACTTCCCTATAGTCGGACACATGGCTGAACTAAGAGAGATTCAGCTGGTCAATGTAACTTGGCAAAGTTTTTTCATGTCACAGCTTACCTTTCATTCTGCTACAGCCTTGATATGGTTGCCAGGGTTAGTCTATGCCATCAGGCACAATGACGAGAGATATAGGTTCATGGCTATTTGTTTCATTGCCATCATAGTGATCATATATATGGGAGATGGCAAAGGATATTATACCATTGGTGCCTATACTATGCTATTTGCTCTTGGAGGCATATTTTGGGAGCGACTATCTCCACGCTATAGTTGGACGGTTATCCCTATAGTCGTACTCCTTAATCTGCCATTAACTCCAATAGCGCTACCCATTTTGCCATTAGAAAAAATGATAAGCTACTCGACCTTCGTCCAAGACGATCTCAATATGAAAGAGCCATTTAGGTGGGAAGATGGAGTTGTACGAGATCTTCGTCAGGACTATGCAGATATGCTCGGTTGGGATGAGATACCTCCCAAGGTTGCCAAGGTCTACAATAGCTTATCTGAAGATGAGAGAAAGCATTGTCTTGTTTGGGGAGGTCACTACGGTCAAGCTGGGGTCCTAAACTATGAACGAGAGAAATATGGTCTTCCTGAATGCCGCAGCTTTAACTCCAGCTACGTAGCCTGGGTACCAGAGGATTTTCACATCAAAGCTCAGATACAGGTTGAAGATAATAAAATAGGCCCCTCCCCTTTCTTTGAGCAAACCAGCCTAATGGATAGTATCCAAAATCCTTGGGCCAGAGATCCAGGATATATCTATCTCAAAAGATATCCGACACAAGACCTTAGAGAACCTTGGAAAGAAATTGTGAAGGAAGCTAAGGCTGAGGCCGGGTATTGACAGGATCTTATAGGAAACTTCGATCCTAACAACTTGATCTATGCTATCCCTTCATGAAGGCGTCAGGTATCACCAAAGGATCAAACCCCCAAAGAGCGTCAAGCAGAAAATACACAAAGAAAGACAGTAGAATAATGGATATAACATTCATCCAAATACCGGTCTTGACCATATCAGGTATCCTGAGATAACCTGAACCAAAGACGACTGCGTTAGGCGGTGTAGCAACTGGTAACATGAATGCACAAGAAGCTGCCACGGTTGCAGAGACCAGCAGCATATATGGGTGTACTCCTATAGCAGCAGCAATAGGCGCTAATACTGGTAAGAGCATCGCCGTAGTGGCCAAATTAGAGGTGATCTCTGTCAATAAATTAACGGCAGCAATCAGTATCATAATCAGTAAGAATAGTGGAAGTACTTGTAATAGATTGAACTGACCTCCTATCCACTCTGCCAAGCCGCTATCCTGGAATCCCGTCGCTAATGCCATGCCCCCTCCGAATAGGATCATGATACCCCAAGGCATCTTTACGGCCTCCTTCCATGTGAGAATAGGCTCTGCTCTATTGGAAGAGGGTAATAAAAACAGGGTCAAACCAGCGATAATAGCAATAATGGTATCGTCTAAAGCAGGAATAAATTGCTGAAGGAATGATCTGAATATCCATAATACAATGGCGCAAGAGAAGATGATCAGTACGAGCTTTTCTTCGTAAGAGAGTCGACCGAGATCATTGAGGAGTCTTTTAATTTCTTTGCGGCCACCGGGAAACTCACTAATCTCAAACTTGAAAGCTGATCTCGTCAAATAGATCCAACAGATAAGTAATAGGGTAATCGAAATAGGCAAGCCAAACATAAACCACTGTGCAAAAGTGATCTCGATGCCATAAGTTTCTTGGACAACTCCTGCCAATACCAAATTGGGAGGTGTTCCTATCAATGTAGCCATCCCACCTATAGATGCCGAATACGCTATGGCCAACATCAGGGCCTTACCAAAAAGGGCATTCTCATCTGCGGGCGTATCGGGATGATCCTTCATCTGCGATATGATAGCCATCCCTATGGGCAACATCATGACAGAGGTTGCCGTATTGGAGATCCACATGGACATAAAGGCCGTAGCTACCATGAACCCTAAGATTATCCTCGAAATATCTGCTCCAATAAAATTGATAACCACAAGGGCGATCCTCTTATGTAGTTTCCATTTTTCTATGGCAAGGGCCAAGATAAATCCCCCCATATACAAGAATATATACTTATGTCCGTAAGACGCCGTCGTCATCTTGAGATTGAGCGCTCCAGATAATGGGAAGAGTACAATTGGCAATAGGGCGGTGACACTGATATCTGTCACTTCAAAAATCCACCAAACGGCAATCCAAAGAGTACATGCCAAGACAGCATTGGCTTGATCTGACATACCCTCAGGATGGACAAAGACCAATGTAGCCATGAATAGTAT
>CAZJHC010000310.1:0-4709 GCA_964545645.1 uncultured Saprospiraceae bacterium | reverse complement strand
TCGCCGATGATCACGGTGATCCCATGCCTCATCTTTCGCTTTGTCATCCAGAAATGGACCCTCGACTTCCAGTAGTTACTAGGGTACATAGTGAGTGTCTGACGGGAGATATTTTTCATTCCCTAAAGTGTGACTGTGGACAACAGTTGATCACCAGCTTAAAAATCATAAATGAGCACAAAGGAATTCTAATATACCTCCGGCAGGAAGGAAGAGGTATTGGTATTATCAACAAAATATTAGCCTATAGTCATCAGGAAAAGGGACTAGACACCATAGAGGCTAACGAGGCCATTGGGCTTAAAGCCGACTACAGAGATTATAAGGTCGCAGCCAATATCTTAAAAAGTTTCAATATCTACTCTATACGGCTCTTGACTAACAATCCCGAAAAAATTAGTAACCTGTCTGAAAATGGGATCAAAATCATAGACCGTATCCCATTAGTAATAGAACCCAATGAGACCAATAAATCGTACCTCCAAACCAAGGAGGATGAAATGGGTCATATGCTCAACATCAATGATTAATTATGTCGTATACGGGGAGAAAAAAATTCAAAACAGCGAGAGAAAAAAATCAATCCACCTTTAGAAACATGAAGGCCTTTCTCTTAATATTGATAGCAGCGAGTCTAGTCTACTGCATTAAGAATAGAGTTGCTATAATGGATTATATCAATACCTATTTTTATTAAGCTTATAATAACGTGCTTAATGACCGACGCTCAATATATCCTATAACCGCAACATACATCGTCAAGATAATCAGTCCATATCCTATACTGCTATCGACAGTCTCATGCATAACCCAACAAGCTAATAAAGCAATGATGAGCACGAGAAGTTGTTGACCAATCCGATATACCGGATAACTGATCGGATAGCGGCTCTTTCCTAGTTGCCAAGCAAGCAAGACCATAACCATATAACACAACAAAGCAAGCCATGCCGATGATGCCACACCAAAAATGGGCAAAAACAAGAGACTCCCAACCAAGGTGATTAACGCTCCCACACTTGATATATAGGCACCATAGATCGTCCTATCTGACAACTTATACCATATAGAGACATTGTAATACATCCCCAAGAATACATAAGCCATCAACAAGATGGGAATCAGATATAAATCATCACGATATCTAACCCCAATAACCAACTGAAAGATATCCAACAAACTATATATCGTTACACTGACCACACCTGCCGCCATTACAAAATACAAGGCAATACGTCCATAAATATCTTTAGCGTCAGATCTATCCGAATGTCTAAAAAAGAATGGCTCGGCAGCATAATTAAACGCCGTCGTGAATAAGGCCAACAATGCAGCAATCTTTTGGACAGCTCCGTAGACCGCAGCTTGATCTTTATTGACATCGATCTCAGCTCCCAATAAAAACTTTTGTAGTGGCACGGCAAAATACTGATTGACATTGGCTGCCACACCTACAACTATCAAAGGAGCACTATATAATATCATCTTTTGCCATAAACTAAAATCTACTTTTAGTACCCTTGGAAAGTGGGCGCACATGAGTACAATAAAAAGGAAGGCACTTACAATTAAATTGGCAATAAAGACGGAATCAACTTCATTAGCAGCCATAGGAAACAGCCTCAGGATCGGATCCAAAAGATTCGTCTCTACAAATAATATGACCAGCCCGATTGTTAAGAGTACATTGAGTAATTTATAAAAGACAAATAGCTTGGCTCGTCCTTCTAACCTCAATTTGGCAAATGGTATTAAATTGACAATATCAAAAGAAATGATCCAGCAAAACCATACTACATAATTCGTTTTATTGGGATAGGTCAGCCAATCAGCGATTACATCTGCAAACTGATACCCAAGTAAAAGAATGGCTCCTGCACTTACAAAGACAGGAATTAGTGACGTGCCGTATACTCTGGGCAAATCAGCCAGCCTCTTGCCAAACCTGAATAAAGCAGTATCCATTCGAAACGAAAAAACCACGATGAGTACGGATGTATAAGCATATAAATCTAAATAAGCAGCGTAATCTGTGCGATCTGTAAGCCTATTAGTAAGATATGTTGTAAACACGATGAAATGTAATACTCTTGGAAGAACCTGGCCAATGCCGTATATGACTGTTTGTCCTGCTAATTGTTTAATTAAGCTCAGAATGATTGAATTTTATCTGCTCGACTAATCGAAAGTACATGTATGCAAGAACTACTTATTAACGAAATAATTATAATCTTACATTAGATAATACAAACAATGATCAATACTGAACTCTTAGCTAAACTGTGTGCCGTAGCTGGAGCACCAGGGTACGAACAACGTATCAGGAATACAATCATTAAGGAAGTAGAGCCTTATGTTGATAACATAAGTATAGACCCTATGGGCAGCGTTATCGCATATAAGAAAGGGAAAAAAGATAAAAAAGTACTCATTGCAGCCCATATGGATGAGATTAGCTTCATCACAACCTATATCGATGATGATGGTTATGTGCGATTTCATCCTCTTGGTGGTTTTGATCCAAAAACCCTTACCGCTCAACGGGTCATGATTCACGGCAAAGAAGATATTGTTGGAGTGATGGGAACCAAACCCATCCATATAATGAAGCCTGAGGAGCGCAAAAAGATGCCCGAGATCAGCGATTTTTTCATTGATACTGGATATAAAAAAGAGGCTCTTGAAAAACTCATAGGCATAGGGGATCCTATCACACGGATCAGTGAACTCATCGAGATGGGAGATTGTGTCAATGCAAAATCCCTCGACAATAGAGTTTCCGTTTTTATCCTCATCGAAGCTTTAAGAGAACTCGCCCAAACTGAATGCCCCTACGACATCTATGGGGTCTTTACGGTACAAGAGGAAGTGGGTCTACGAGGAGCAACAGCTGTGGCATCAGGAATTAATCCAGATTATGGTATTAATCTCGATGTAACGCTTGCCTGCGATATGCCATCAAGTCTACCACATGAAAAAATCACCTCACTAGGTGAAGGCGCTGCCATTAAAGTCTTGGATGGTGGCACTATCTGCGACTATCGAATGGTGCAGTTCATGAAACAGATGTCCGCAAGGCATAATATCAATAGCCAAATAGAAATACTCCCTGCAGGAGGAACTGACACAGCCGCTATTCAAAGACATGCCAATGGAGGTTCTATATCTGGCGGCATATCAATACCCTGTAGATACCTGCATCAACACATTGAAATGACACATAAGCAAGATGTCAGGGATTGTATAGACTTACTTAAAGTCTGCCTTATGGATATTGATCAACATGACTGGTCCTTTTAAAAGAAAGTTGAATTATGTGGATTGAAAAAGACAATAAACTGAGCGCTACTATCGAATTTAAAGACTTTGTCGAAGCGTTTGGGTTCATGACTAAGGTAGCCATCATCGCAGAAAAAATGGACCACCACCCTAATTGGTCCAACGTATATAATAAAGTAGAGATTCAGTTGACGACTCATGATGCTGGCAATGTGGTGACAGAGAAAGATCATCAATTAGCTTCTGCCATAGATCAATTACTAGTAGAACTATAGACAATCTCTGAGCACGCTATCTTGCTCTTATAGTTGTAAGAGTTTTAATCTGGCTGTTAACTTCCTGTTAACGTAAAATCCACGTAAAACAAATCTTGATTAAGACCCGTTTCTTAAGCACTCTGCATTTAAAGTATTCGTCGGAAATAGATGTGGATTAATCTATTGGATTTTAATAAAAAATCTGAATAGGTCATATTGTTAACGAAAAAGAATTATCAATGAAAACGTTAATTCAATTAATTCTTGCAGGAATCATCGGAGGAGGAATCGCAATAGCGGCCTATAAGACGATTGATAAAAACACCATTATCTACGAAACGGTTGCTACGGAGGTACATGCAACAAGCGACAAGAGTGTTAGTCCTAGTAACTCTAACATAAACCAATCCATAGACTTTGTTGGTGCAGCCAAAATAGCGAATCCCGCTGTCGTCCATATCAAGGCACAAAACAAGGCTTACGTTGATTATCAAAAAAGAGAAAATTACGATCCCTATGCAGATTTTTGGGGATATCGTCGCTCCAATAATAAGCCACAGGCAGGTACAGGATCAGGAGTTATCATATCCAAAGATGGATATATAGTTACGAACAATCATGTAGTAGGTTTTGCAGATTTTATTGAGGTGGTTCTTGAGGATGGCAGAAGCTTTGTTGCCAAGAAAGTCGGTACTGATCCAAGTACTGATCTGGCGGTCATTAAAATAGAAGGAGAAGGCCGCTCCCTACCGTCACTGAGTTTTGCTAACTCGGATAGGCTAGAAGTTGGGCAATGGGTGGTAGCCGTAGGCAACCCTTTCAATCTCACATCGACAGTTACTGCAGGCATCATCAGTGCTATGGGTAGAGATCTTGATATCATACAAGGTCAAAAGACAATAGAAGAATTTATCCAAACTGATGCCGTCGTTAACCCCGGCAACAGCGGTGGCGCTCTTGTCAATACTCAAGGCGAGTTAATCGGCATAAATACTGCCATATCATCTCCTACGGGGGTATATGCAGGATATTCCTTTGCCATTCCTTCTAATCTTGTCGAGAGAGTAGTATCAGAAATCAAAGAAACTGGCGGTGACATACAACGAGCAATGTTAGGTGTGAGCATAGCAGATGTCAATGATGTAAGAAAAGAGGGAATAGAAACAGGTATAG
>CAZJHC010000309.1:0-4726 GCA_964545645.1 uncultured Saprospiraceae bacterium | reverse complement strand
GTGTATCAATGGAGTGGAGCCGAGAGCGAAATAGAGCTGTTATTCTTTTTATCTATACTGATTTTTATTGTCTTTCTCATTAAGAATGCCGTCAGCTTGTGGATCGTTTATATACAAACTCGGTTTTCATATAACATAGCGCTCCGGCTTAATAGGAAGATGTTTAAGTATTTCTACCAGCAAGGTCATCAGTTTTTGAATGATAACACCTCTGGCAAAAAAGTGTATAAGATTGTCGAGATACCTATGAGATTTGGTAGCAACTATCTCAACCCTACTTTCTATTTTACTACAGAACTTTTAGTCATTGTAATATTGATTGTAGCTCTTTTGCTATATAATCCACTGGCAGTCTTGCTTCTCATGCTAGTCGTCACCCCAGTATTTTTATTGATCTATCAATACAGTAAAAACAGAGCTAAAGAAATAGGAGCTCGGAGGAACAAACTAATGCCCCTCAATTACGCCAAAGTGATTGAGTCAATGAAAGCATACGTTGATGTCAAGCTTGCAAATATTGAAAACCAATTTTTAGAAGATTATTCTGCAAGCCAAAAGGCTCTTAATCATACCGATGTAATCAATGTTGGTATCTATCAAAAGATTCATCAGAAGACCAATGACATCATTTTTGGGTTAGGCATTTTAGTGATTTTTTCTTATGCATACTTTACTCAAACAGACAAAGATTCCGTTTTAGTCTTGCTCGGTTTCTTTGGTATTGCTGCCTACAAAGTATTACCTGCGATCAATAGAATGATGAATGCGGTATTGGCCATAAAGAATTCATCTTTTGTAATGGGTGAATTAGAAATTATTTCGAATCAAGATCTAACACCATTTGTACAGGTGGAGCAATCTCCTTTTGAGGATAGCATTATTTTAAAAGATTTGAGCTTTAGTTATTCGGAAGACCTGCCTCCTGCAATTATGGATATCAATTTGACAATACAAAAGGGTGAAAGTATTGGAATAGTGGGTGGTTCGGGATCAGGAAAAACAACGCTGTTGAAAATATTGCTGCGTTTGATCCAAGAACAAAAAGGCTCATTTTCTCTTGATGGACAAGAATTGCTCAGCGATACAGACAATGCCTCCTATCAGCGAAATATAGGTTATGTAGAACAGGACGTATTTATCCTTAATGGCACATTTGAAACTAATATCGCTTTTGGGACAGAAGACATAGACCGTAATCGTCTTAATAGAGCGATCAAAGACTCCATGCTCGAAGAGTTTGTCAATGCGCAGACTGATGGTTTGAATATGCAATTGGGAGAAGGAGGGGTTAAGTTGTCCGGAGGTCAAAAACAAAGAGTAGGAATCGCACGTGCCTTGTATAAAGGTTCAGAGATATTGATTTTTGACGAAGTAACGAGTGCCTTGGACCCTATGACAGAACGAGCTATTGTAGATAGTATCAATCATATTGCCTCGCTTGGCAAAACTGTCATAATCGTCGCACATAGAATTACAACTCTCGAAAAATGTGACCGCATCATTGAGTTGAGAGATGGTCGAATCGTAGGGGAACGAAATTATGATGAACTAATAAAAGAACTAGTATTGCATGAATAAAAAAGTAGCTCTTATAACAGGAATAACAGGACAAGATGGAGCTTATCTTTCGGAGTTTCTCTTAGGAAAAGGGTATATAGTCCATGGTATCAAGAGAAGGTCTTCCCTATTCAACACCGGCAGGATAGATCATCTATATCAAGACCCGCATGAAACCAATATAACCTTCAAATTGCATTATGGCGATCTAACAGACTCGTCCAACATAATCAGAATAGTGCAAGAAGTACAACCTGATGAAATATACAATCTTGGCGCCATGTCCCATGTCAAAGTAAGCTTTGACAGTCCAGAGTATACCGCCGATGTAGACGGCGTAGGGACTTTAAGAATATTGGAGGCTGTTAGACTTTTAGGTCTTATAGGAAAAACTAAGATATATCAAGCTTCAACATCAGAGTTGTATGGTTTGGTACAAGAAGTGCCGCAATCAGAAAAAACGCCTTTCTATCCAAGATCTCCTTATGCTGTGGCAAAGCTATATGCCTATTGGATAACCGTTAACTATAGAGAAGCGTACAATATGTATGCTTGCAACGGCATCTTATTCAATCATGAAAGCCCATTACGTGGAGAGACTTTCGTCACTAGAAAGATCACTCGTGCCGTGGCAAAAATAGCCTTAGGCCTTCAAGAGCGTCTATATCTGGGCAACATGAATGCTCAACGAGACTGGGGACATGCTAAAGATTATGTAGAACTCATGTGGATGATTCTACAACAAGACGTTCCTGAGGACTTTGTCATCGCTACTGGCGTTACAACGACCATCAGAGATTTTGTTATAAAATCTTTTGCACAAGTCGGTGTTGTGATCAGATTTGAAGGAGAAGGAACTGATGAAAAAGGATATGTAGCAGCCTGCAATAACCCTAACTATCAATTAAAGATTGGCACTCAAGTCGTTGGCATAGACCCGAATTACTTCCGACCTACGGAGGTAGAATTGCTCATAGGTGATGCAAGTAAGGCTAGAGAGAAATTGGGTTGGACTCCTAAATATGATCTTAATATGATGATAGAAGAAATGGTCCATGCAGACCTTACACTATTTGAGAAGGAAAAAATATTGTTAGATCAAGGTTATAGCATCAAAAATGAGTATGAATAAGGAGGCTAAAATCTATGTGGCCGGACATAGAGGCATGGTTGGTTCTGCTATTGTGAGAAAACTACAGTCCCAAGGACATACCAACATCGTATATAAGACCTCTAAAGAATTAGACTTACGAAAAGAAGATAAGGTCAAAAATTTCTTTGCTATTGAAAAACCTCAATACGTATTTGTTGCCTCCGCTAAAGTTGGTGGCATACATGCTAACAATACTTATCGGGCAGATTTTTTGTATGACAATCTACAGATTCAGAATAATCTCATACATCAAAGCTATATCCATAAGGTAGAAAAACTGATGTTCTTAGGATCATCATGTATCTATCCCAAGTTGGCTCCACAGCCGCTCAAAGAAGAGTACCTACTAACAGGTCTACTCGAACCCACCAATGAACCTTATGCCATTGCCAAGATTGCCGGTATCAAAATGTGCGAAGCATATAGGGATCAGCACGGATGCAATTTTATCTCTGCCATGCCGACCAATCTGTATGGCCCCAATGACAATTATGACTTGAGTAATAGCCATGTCCTCCCAGCTTTGCTAAGGAAGTTCATCGAAGCAAAAAAAAATAATATAGATGAGGTGGTCATGTGGGGGACAGGTAGTCCCCTCAGAGAATTCATGCATGTAGATGATTTAGCAGATGCCCTTGTATTCCTTATGAGACAATATGATGATAAAGAATTTGTCAATGTGGGAACTGGAGAGGAGATCAGCATCAAAGGACTGGCCCAGACAATCAAGGACATCGTAGGGTATCAAGGGGAGATTACTCATGATCTAAGCAAACCTGATGGGACACCAAGAAAATTAATGGATAGTAGTAAGTTAAAGAAACTTGGATGGAAGTCCAAAATTAGTTTGATAGAGGGAGTTAGGATGGTATATAAAGAAGTAAAAGATAAGTTTTGAAGATAATTGAACAATTAAAATCTAAGGAAAAGTCAATTTCCGTTGTTGGTTTAGGATATGTGGGACTCCCACTTGCTTTAGAGTTTGCCAAGAAATTTAGAGTTATAGCTTTTGACATTAATTCTAATAGAGTAGAGTTGATGAAAAAAGGCATTGACCCTTCTAATGAACTATCAAAAGAAAACTTTGATAACTGTGACATACTATTCACTTATGACCCTAAAGATCTTCAACAAGCTCATTTTCATATTATCTGTGTTCCAACTGACATCGATGAGCACAAAGTTCCAAATCTAAAGCCATTATTTTCGGCTTCAATCTCTGTTGGAAAATCTCTCAAAAAAGGAGACTATGTGATCTATGAGTCCACAGTGTATCCAGGGTGTACCGAAGACGATTGTTTACCTATATTAGAAAGAGAATCTGGCATGACTCTCGGAGATTTTAATTTGGGATATTCTCCAGAGAGAATAAATCCAGGAGATAAAGAAAGGTCTCTTACGAGCATCTTAAAAATTGTAAGTGGACACCGTGATGAGGTTTGTGATGAAATAGCGAAGGTTTACGAAACGATTATTACTGCGGGTACTTATAAAGCTAAAAATATAAAAGTCGCAGAGGCTGCAAAAGTTATTGAAAACACCCAACGTGATATCAATATTTCTTTAATTAATGAGCTCGCCATTATTTTTGATAAAATAGGAATAGATACTCTAGATGTATTAAATGCAGCTGGGACTAAATGGAATTTTCATAGATATCAACCAGGTCTTGTAGGTGGTCATTGCATAAGTGTAGATCCTTTTTACTTACTTCATAAAGCTAAACAACTCGGACATGACCCACAAGTAATTGCAGCGGGTAGAAGAGTTAATGATTACATTCCTCATTTTATAGCTAAAACTTTAGTCCAAAAGCTTATAGAAGCCAGTAAAAATCCTGGAACGTGCAAAGTATTAGTAAAAGGTATAACCTTTAAAGAAAATGTATCCGACATACGTAATTCTAAAGTCGTTGAATTAGTAAGAGAACTTATGTCCTTTTCCATCAATGTACACATAGAAGATCCACATGCCTCAGCTAATGAGTTGGCCCATGAGTATCAATTATCGTTGATC
>CAZJHC010000308.1:0-4782 GCA_964545645.1 uncultured Saprospiraceae bacterium | reverse complement strand
TATCAGTATCATCCATTGCAAGTGCTCAACATGCAGATATCGAAGGCAATGTCCGTATCGTCGGCAAGCTAAATATTATCAATGCGGTTGGAGATTCTAATCTGTTTATAGGTGCTAATGCAGGAGTTAATACTACTCCTATATTTTCTGGTTTCTACGAACAAGTTGGAGTGAATAACACCTTTGTTGGAAATAATACTGGTCAAAGCAATGACGAAGGATATTCCAATTCTTTTTTTGGTAAGGAGTCAGGCTTTAGCAATAGGATAGGAAACAGGAATTCCTTTTTTGGAGAAGGATCGGGTTTTAGTAATAGTAGTGGAGGTGGAAATTCTTTTTTCGGAAGTCGATGTGGGTTTAATAGCAGCACAAGCTCGGGAAACTCATTCTTTGGTAGTTCGGCAGGCCGACAAAACAAAATAGGAGAGGGAAATTCAATCTTCGGTGCCATAGCTGGATATTTTAATACAAATGGGAATTTCAATTCCTTTTTTGGATATTCGGCAGGGCATGAAAATGTTAATGGCAGTCTTAACTCTATGTACGGCTATGCAGCGGGCTATGAATCACTTGGAGATTCTAGTTCCTATTTTGGTGCCAGAGCTGGATTCTTTAATATATACGGAAGTAATAATACTTATATAGGAAATAATGCAGACATCTCCTCTGGACTCGATTCGTTAGATGGGTCAATCGCAATAGGCCATATGGCTAAAGTAGGATGCCATAACTGTGCTGTTATAGGAGGAACAGGAGACTATGCAGTAAAAGTTGGGATAGGGACGGACATGCCAACTCTAGAACTTGACGTTAGAGGGGGTGGGAGCTTTTTAAATCTATTTTCTTCAAGTCTCGTAACGGATATGGCGACATTGACAAGTGTCGAAATCGTACAAGTGCTTAAGCTGAAACCTCAGGTTGATAAGCCGTTCGATTGTAAAGCAGCTGTACGTGGTTCTATCTATTATGATGATTCGGATAAGTTAATGATCTGCACAGATGTGGCAGGGTCTTATAAGTGGGATGCTCTTTAATCCCTAAAACCATCATCAAAGTACTATCTTAATAATATGAATCGCACCATTATAATACCTGCATATGTGAGCATCATAATGTGGCGAAAGACCATCACTTATCTTGTTTTTCTTTTTTTCTATCAAGTGGCTGGAGCACAGACGGTTCACCCCCAAACTGATAGCCTTGTAAGGATTGTACAAAGTGATGTTAGTGATAGTATCCGTATCAGTGTACTGCGCAGTGTCATCTGGAATAATCTGTCGTTTAACCCATCATTCGTCATACGCTATGCGGATACACTTAGGATGATTGCCATCGATCAGAGTGATACATATCTGTATGCCAAATGTGATCACTATAAAGGTATCGGATTAAGATATCGAGGTCAGTTAGATTCATCTATCTATTATTTAGAGAGATGCACAGCACATTTTAGATCAATGAAAGATTCTTATAATCTAAGTAATCCATTGTTTCATTTGGGTGTCAGCCAAAGTCTCAGGGGCAACTATCAATCAGCGATAAAGACATACTATGAGGTGATAGATATCGAAGAACAATTAGAATCTCCTAATTATGTAAACTTGGGCGCTTATTTTAATTCCCTTGGTACACTTTATAAAAATCTTGGAGATCTTGCCACAGCTATTGACAAATATCATCAATCTGTATCCTTGTTTAAACAAATTGATGAAGTTGGTGAACTATCCTTTACTTATTCTAACCTCAGTACTGCTTATATCATGACGCATCAAGTGGACAGTGCTGTTTATTATAATCAACTGTCGATAGATATAGAATCTGAATTAAATCGAAGGCCAGGTCTCGCATATGCGTTCAATCAAAAAGCGGAAATATTGAGTATGCTGCAAAAGTTTATGTCTGCGGAGGCCTATGTAGATAGCTCGATTCATATATCAATTGGGCTTGTAGATTCTGTAGGGCTTGGATCGTCATACCTTACTAAGAGCCATATCTTGAACCAACAGAAGCAATTTGCTTTAGCAAAAAAATACGCCTCTGAGGCGTATATGATCAATCATAAATATGGCACCTGGATAGATCAACAGGATGCAACTTATCATCTGATGACAGCACAAGAAGGTTTGGGAGATTATAAGTCAGCGTACAATCTACAGAGCGAATGGATCAGTATTGACGACTCTATTCGAACTAAAGAAAACACACAGATTATCAATGATCTGGAGTTAAAATATGAAACTGCTCAAAAAGAAAAGCAACTCCTAGAAAGCGATCTGAGTATACAACGATTGAGCCAGCAGCGAGATGTATATATGGCATTGGGTGCCATAGCCCTAATTTCAGGATTGAGCATATTTTTATTCTACCGACAACGAATCAGAAAAAACAAGAAAATCACTGATCAACAGCAAGAATTATCGAGCCAAAGAATCCAACAGCTCGAACAACAACAGAAAATCTCAAATATGTCTACTATGATAGAAGGACAAGAAGCCGAACGGCGGCGGATAGCTAAGGATCTACATGATGGATTAGGCGGTTTATTGGCTACGGTAAGTACTCAGATGGCACAGATTCAATCCAATATAGATGAACTCGCCAGCATTGATTTGTATCAATCAGCTAATCATATGATCGACCAAGCTTGTGATGAAGTAAGACGTATCTCGCACAATATGATGCCCGGAGTACTGAGATTAGAAGGCCTCCAGGGAGCCTTAGAGGAGATTATAGATCAGTTACAATCTGTTCATGATATGCAGGTGGATAGCACTATTGATTTTGAAGAATCTCGTTTAGATGAGAGTCAGTCACATATGTTGTATCGTATCACTCAAGAGCTAATCAACAATGTCGTCAAACATAGTCGAGCAGATCTGGTTTTACTACAGTTTATAGGATATGACGATCACCTTAATGTCCTAGTTGAGGATAACGGTATCGGGTATAATACTAAAGAGGTAGATGAAGGATTAGGATTAAGATCTATACAGTCTCGAGTAGACTACTTAGGAGGCGATATAGATGTCCATACCTCCACAGGATCAGGAGTTTCAATCAGTATCAACATACCATGGACGATTACAGGATAACAGTAGTCTTAGTGGACGATCACAGGCTCATATTAGGAGGGTTGGAGCAGCTACTAAGTAATTACAATGATATTCAGATCTTAAGTAAATGTACTTCTGCACAGGATGCTTATGATTTTGTCCAGGCCAATGAGGTAGATATCGTTATTACAGATCTTGATATGCCCAATATGAACGGCATTGATATGATCAAAAAAGTAAGAAAAATCAAGCCTGACCAAAAAATATTGGTACTATCGATGATGTCAGAGAATGTCATCATCAATAGAATGGTTAGATATAATGTCAACGGATATTTACTCAAAAACGAAGCGCAAAGCGAATTAAAAACAGCCATTGATGCCATCATGAATGGAGAAACATACTATAATAAAGAAATTAAGGAGGCTCTATTCATGTCATTCAGCGACTCCGCCGAAAAATCAACAAATGGCTCTATTCCAAGATTGTCAAAACGTGAAAGAGAAGTATTGGAGTTAGTGGCCAAAGAAAATACAACTGCCGAAATAGCAGATCAGCTTTTTATCAGTAAAGGCACGGTAATTACCCATCGGAAGCATTTACTATCAAAATTAGAGGTCAAGAACACAGCTGGACTCATCCGCAGAGCGTTCGAACTAGGGTATATACGATGATGCTGTGGATGCGACTTTATTGAACTGCTGATAACTGCGATGACAGTCCCTCTATTTGATCAGATTTCTATGTCCCTGATGCTGATAATGTTGAGGACTGCAATAGAAAATGCTCCGCAGGATATGGCTGCAAGAATAACTGATCATTTGATCAGATAGTTAATTGTAGATCACGTGTTCTTCTTTTTTGCCCAGCCTTTTATTTTTAAACTCTGATGGTCTTATGTTTTCTACTTTCTTAAATCGAGTACAAAAATATTCGTAAGAATTAAAACCGCAATTGTAGGCAATCTCCTTTAATTTCATTTTGTCTTTACGAATTAGAATCTTGGCTTGGTTTATTCTCTCTTTAAATACATACTCGATGGGAGTTTCGCCTAGGCAGGCCTTAAATTTGTTCGTATATGAAGTGAGTCCCAATCCTGAAATAGAAGCCAGTTCTTTAACAGTAATTTTCTGATTAAAGTTATTCTTGATATAGTTGAGAGTTTTTTGGATATCTGGATCGACTTTTTCTGAACCGAAACCTTCTTTTAATAACAGTAAAGCCTTGGTTTGATATACTCTTAACAATAGTTCATTAATGAATAGGGTACATATCATCTCATTGCCTTTCGTTTCTTTCTTTTTTCTTAATTGATAGAGTCTGGTTAAGTTTTCAATAAGAGCTATGTCATTAGACATGAAGTGATGTATTTCTTCATTTTGATTGTTGTTGTATAAGATGTTTTGATCACCTGAATTAAATTGTAGATCACGAAAAACTCTTTCTTGGTAGGCTTTGTCTATTCTAAGGACTAGGCATTTGGTAGGGTTGTCCGTCGATGCATTAGGAATGACCAGGGTTTGTAAGCAGTTTTTCTCTGGGATGAAAAATGTATTAGGGAAAAATTCGATGGTCATCCTGTCTGTTACAATTGTCTTATGGCCACTTAACATTAATGTCAAGACACTTTCTTCAAAGAAGAATGACACATCCTTACAGGGGCAGTTTGTTTCATATACAGTTAACATGCCATGAGCCAAAGGAAAATATGTAGCACGTTCTATGAATC
>CAZJHC010000307.1:0-4807 GCA_964545645.1 uncultured Saprospiraceae bacterium | reverse complement strand
GTCAATGTACTTTTGAGACATCTTCTCCATAAAGAGCGATTGAGTATATCTTTTGGTCAAGAAGTTTTTTACATACTATACAATGATTTTCAGAATAGGCCATCTCAAATAAAGATTTTGGGTTGGCCATTTTTTAAAATGCTTTACTCATAAGAATGAAGCAGTCAGATCAGTATTGTTTATATTGTCCATACAATTAAATTATTCGATAATGGCTGGTTCTATCAAAATGACACTCATCGCACTATTCGTCATATCAACTTTTCATTCTTTTTCTCAAGTATTAGAAATTGCGTCCCCTGAGGAAGTAGGAATGTCATCTGAAAGATTTGAGTTTCTAACCAATAATCTTCAATCTTATGTGGACAATGGTGATCTACCTGGGTGTATTGCCCTTGTAGCGAGAAAAGGAAAGATCGTATATAATAAGTCCTTTGGTTATCAAAATATAGAGACTAAGAGTGACATTACGGAGGAGACTATATTTAGAATAGCCTCACAGACAAAAGCCATAGTAAGTACGGCCATTATGATGCTACAAGAAGAAGGCAAATTATTGATCCTTGATCCAATAGGTAAATATATTCCAGAGTTCATGGAGACAACAGTGGCTGTAGCCAATGAAGATGGCTATGATATAGTACCTGCTAATAGACCAATTACTATAAGAGATTTATTAACTCATACGGCGGGCATTGGATATGGTGGAGGTCCTGCTGCTGCATTATGGGAACAGGCTAAAATACAAGGCTGGTATTTTGCTCACCGAGATGAACCAATCTTAGCAACTGTTAAACGCATGGCATCCCTACCTAATGAAGCACATCCAGGTGAGCGCTTTGTATATGGTTATAATACTGACATACTTGGTGCATTAGTAGAGGTAGTATCAGGCCAATCATTAGAAGAGTTCCTCCAAATACGGATTTTGGATCCATTATCAATGGAGGATACCCATTTTTACCTTCCGGAGAATAAAGTTAATCGATTAGCTACTGTATATTCATCAAGTGATGAAGGACTACAGTTAGCGCCAAGCCCTGGAGGAATGGTTGGTCAAGGAGCTTATATTGAAGGCCCTCGTGCCAGTTATTCTGGTGGTGCGGGATATCTGAGCACTGCGGAGGATTACGCTACATTCTTGCAGATGACACTCAATGGAGGCACCTATAACAACCAACGTATTTTATCCCCTAAATCTATAGAGCTAATGACCATCAGTCACCTTGGGGATATTGAGTTCCCATGGAACGACGGTTTAGGATTTGGATTAGGGTATTCTGTTGTAGAAGATCTTGGAGCTAGAGGCGAGGTAGGGTCGGAAGGAGCATATGGTTGGGGCGGAGCATATCATTCCACTTATTGGGTTGATCCTGAGGAGGAGTTAGTCGTGGTATACTTTACTCAGCTGATTCCTGCTATAGACGTTGATGATCATCAGAAGGTTAGAGCACTGATCTATCAGGCGATAATGGATTGACATGATGATACCTTTGCCAAAACTATCTTGCTTCCATGACAGTATCTTTCCCCTAACGTCGATACGACAAATAAAGAAACAAAAATACTCTTAAGCCTCATTATCACCTTTTTGCGGCTCTCCTCAATCGGTCATTGATAGCTATACCTAAGTCTTCCTCAGGGAGGAGTTTAACTTGTATTTCGCTAAGATCGGCTTGATCAAGGAGTCTCATTACTCTGAATAGATTTTGCGCTGCTTCACGATAATCCTGAGTAGGTGATAGGTCATAACAGATGCTAGTATGAGTCACTGATACCTGTTCTCCAAAAGAAATATAGCCTACTCGATCCTCTCTATTAAGCAAGAATGATCCAACAATTCTTAGCGGTACATTTGGGGCATAATGACTCTTTAGCATACCAGGTGCTGATGGATTGCTCGTAGAATGATCCTTAACAATCACATCAGGTAGATATTCTCTCACTATGTCAATGGATAAGCCACCTTTGCGGAAAACTGTCGGTCTACCATCCTCTATTCCAATAATCGTTGACTCTAATCCAACCTCACATAGTCCTCCATCGAGAATGTAACTCACTTGATCGCCTAGTTGATCTGCCACATGTTGGGCCTGAGTAGGGCTGATATAACCAAATGGATTGGCACTCGGAGCAGCCAAGGGAAAATCCAGAGCAGTCAAAAGTCTTTGTGCCATGGGGTGTTGAGGTATCCTCACAGCCACTTTAGGAAGACCCGAGGTAGTTATATCAGGTATGATATCTTTCTTCTCCAATAATACAGTGAGAGGGCCAGGCATATAGTCACTCATTATTGGTTCTAACGGTGGAGGGATCACCTCAACATATCGATCTATGTGTTCTCTATCTGCGAGGTGAATGATGAGTGGGTCAAAAGAAGGTCTCTGTTTGACCGAGAAAATTTTGGCCACAGCTGACTCATTCAACGCATTAGCTGCTAATCCATAGACTGTTTCTGTTGGTAATGCAACAACCTCACCAGCCTCCAATAAGGCTATAGCCTTAGTTATATCTGTACCTATCTCCACTCACACTAAAATCTCGGATTAACAATAGTATTGTTTTGCGATCCAAATCTATAATTAAATCCAAAATAGCTAAAGTATGAGTAGCTCGTATCTAACTGACGATTTTGTAAGATGATGTCTTGGGCAGAGACGTCTCCTTTGGCAATATTAATTCTATCCCCTACAAATGAAACAAAACCTCCAAACTCGAGACTTAATCCTTTAACGACATTAAGTTCAATATTGGGATTGAACGATATGCTATACAGACTAAGATCATGGAGATATTGATCAAATTCTATATCAAAAGCCAGCGATCCCCATTTTTGAATCTGATTGAACTCTACATCTACACCCTGTTGGCCTCGGCTTTCGGACAACCTATCAAAGACCGTTATCTCGGTATAATCATTATACTCGATTCCAGCCGCATATCGAATAGTAAACCGTCGTGTGCTATTTTCAGAATATGGGTAGATGTTATATTCTATCGCTGCTCGAGCAGAACTTTCAAAGTCTACATTACCAAATGTCGATGAACCAGAAAAAAATCTGCCACCATAGGACCAGTGATCATTGATGCTCCAGACATGCTGAGCGAAGAGGCCTAACCTACGATTTTCACTTGTTACAATGTCACCATCAGACAGGATGAACTCTGCTTGCTCATAATTGTACCATGTCCTCAAGAAGGTCTTGGACTCAGCAGTAATTCGTGAAGCCGTTACTCTCCCAAAATACTCTTGTTCATTGAAGCTAGTCTCGCCACTGACATTTAAATTGAGGCCTACATCAAAAGACCAGTAATTCCATGGATCATTTAATGGTGTGAGGGACAAATCTTGAGTAGAATCTGAATCCACTTGGTAGGAAATACTCTTGGCCAAATCAGTTTTAAGGAGATATGGAAGTATGCCTTTGTTAAAATTGTCGACAAACTGATCCTGCCTATCGAGATCTGAGATATTGGCTTCTCTGTAATATATCAACGTATCATTTGGCAGGTTGATCTCAGGTTTGAACACAAAGACCATCTGGACCTCCCTCGATCCTGCACTGGCAAATTGATCAGTGACCAGCACATAAGCATCCGCCACCTGCCTATCTCTTACATAGTTGATATAGGTCACCTCCTGCTTCAAATAAAAATCATGGCACTCACGACCTTGACAATCTATAAATACTTGAGGAACAGTTGATTGAGATAGAATAACACTTGTATATAACAAGAATAGTAATACTTTCAGTTTTTTCACCCTTGAAGAACGTTAATCGCATCTATATGTTTTTACAAAAAATGTATTCTTAAAAAAGGTTGTATAACACAAGCAGACTGGCGGCCTGCTATCTGCACTTTGATGTAATTAGTATCTTTATTGCAAACAATGAAGTTATATGAGAGGTAGTAATCCAGCACTAAATGATTCATTTGAAAAGGTAATAGACGGGGATGGTGTCTACAATGATATAATGACCCTTGAAGGGACCGTTTCAAAATCCATGTTTTTGATCGCATTGCTCATAGGTGCAGGTATCGTAGGATGGAAGGTATCCAGCCTATCATCTTACGCTCCACACATGCAGACCATCTTAATCGGTAGCGGCATATTGGCATTTATCACCGCTATGATTACTATATTTAAAAAAAGCATGGCTCCTACAACCGCACCGGCCTATGCTATCCTCGAAGGGATCTCGTTGGGCATCGTATCCAGATTATATGAGGCTTCTTACAGCGGTATCGTATTACAAGCAATCTTTCTGACCGTAGCTGTATTCTTAGCTTTATTGCTATGTTATAAATCCGGTTATATCAAGCCCACAGAGAACTTTCGATTGGCAGTTATATCCGCTACAGTAGGAATATTCTTTGTCTATCTTATCAGTTTTGCAGGAAGATTTATTGGCTTTACTATACCCTATCTACATGATTCTGGACCGATTGGTATCGGTATATCTATCGTTATAGTAGCCGTTGCAGCTCTCAACCTCGTATTAGATTTTGATTTTATAGAGAAGGGCTCAGATAGTGGTAGGCTCCCAGCATATATGGAGTGGTATGGCGCATTTGGATTATTAATCACGCTGGTCTGGTTATATATCGAGATACTAAGATTGCTGGCTAAGCTGAGGGATGAGTGATGGAGCGCTTTTAGATAAAAAAATTTGCTTTGAGACAATTTAACCTTTAGAACATACCACCAGTTTTGCATTCTCTTTGTATTTTTCGTTAAGTAATGAAACAACCAACCTACGTTTAATAGTATTGAGCACTGTAGAATAGTCTAAGGGCGAAATAC
>CAZJHC010000306.1:0-4833 GCA_964545645.1 uncultured Saprospiraceae bacterium | reverse complement strand
GTGATATATTGATTTTGATCGATGAGTTTAAGTTGAAGGTTAGACTCCATACATACGGACAATAGTCCTGATAAGCTCTGTGTAATGTCATAATCAACTTCAGTCATGATATTATAATCTGTGTTGATATCTACACCCATAAGGCTGTTAAGATTGCGCAGTGCATTCTGATAATTCAATTCAGCATTGGCGATATTGATAGAGTCTCTATCTATATCTACCTGTGCATTGAGCAAGTCCAGTCTACTCGACTGACCATATTGATTTTGAATTTGAAGTCTTTCTAAGCGTTGCAAGGACAAATCGAGGACCTCTTGAAGGATCTCTATATTGGCATAAGCCCTGCCTGAATCATAGTAAGCCGTCAAAACGTTAGCAACGCTGGTTTGTATGACTAGCTGCTTTTGCAAGTCAGATAGTGCTACTTGTTCTTGTAGTGACTGTAGATTCAATTTTCGACTTGGATCTATGATATTGTAAGTAGCAGACACTGTCGCATTGGCTCCAAAAGCAAGTCCATAACCAGTCATGATACTTTCACCAGAAGTGAAATTAGTTAAGTTGTTGTTGACATTGGAATTTAACCCAGCCTCAGCATTAACCATCGGGTTATAACCAAGAAGAGATTTGTCTGAATTGTTAATCGCTATCTCTTGATTGTTTGTAGCAATCTTAATGTCAAAGTTGTTTTCAATCGTCTTTATGATAGCCTCGGCAGGACTTAACAGTTGCTGGCTAATCGTCGGGCAGAGTATAGCACAGTAGAGGAAGGTTATTAGTATAGTCTTAATCATGATGTACTCTTTGTGGTAGTTTGAAGATCTAAGGACGCCTCTTGTTCATGTAGTACTTCCATAACGGCTCGTTCTAATGATGCTCTGTCGACCCATCTTCCAGTTTTAAGCCAGTACCAAACCAGTTTACGAGTGTTATTAAAGTAAATGAATAGTGGTAAGACGAAAAGAGTTAAAAAGGTGGCCATGATAATACCATAAGCGATAGAGATGGCCATGGGTATTAAGAATTGGGCAGTTCTGCTTGGTTCAAAAATAATTGGTGCCAATCCAGCGGCAGTTGTGATAGACGTCAGAAAGATGGCTCTAAACCTTGATCTGCCTGCCTCTACTAATGCTTTATGAAAGTTTAGTCCTTCTTTGAGATGGGTGTTAAACTTACCTACTAGTACTAGGCCATCGTTGACCAGAATTCCAATGAGCGCTATTATGCCCAGAGTGGACAATATGCTCACGGGTGATCCATGTATCCAATGGCCCCAGGCTACCCCAACTAGACTAAAAGGAATAAGAGCAAATAGTAACATCGGTTGAGAATAAGATCTAAACACAAAGGCGATAATCATATACATCACCATAAATACTGCAGGAAGTACTGAGATCATGCTATTCATGACTTTTCCTGCTTCTCTATTTTGACCCTCGTATAGTGGTTGAACACTAGGGTACTGGGCGAGTACTCTTGGCATAATCTCAGTGCGCAAATTGGCAAGTATATCTGTAGCGCTTTGGCCTGGATCTCTTAAATCAGCACTAACCGTAATCTGTCTGATACCATCGAGATGATTGATATCTACCTCTCCTCGCTCGATACTATAGTTAGCAATCTCTGACAATGGTACTCTTTCTCTGGTATTAGTAACGATCCACATGTCATCGAGATTTTTGACAGACTCTCTTTCATCACGATCATATCTTACCCATACTCTTATCTCATCTCTGCCCCGTTGAAATCTCTGTACCGATTGTCCAAAGAATGCACTCCTCACTTGAGACATAACATCATTGAGTGTCAGCCCAAGGAGATAGGCATTTTCTTTAAGATCTATTTTGATTTCTTTGATGCCTTGTGGATCATTGTCATTGATATCCTTGAGCGTGCCCAGTGCAATGAGTTCAGTTTTAAGTTTCTCTTTGGCACCTTTGAGCTCTACAATGTTCCTACCTGTAAGTGCCACGGAAACTGGCAAGCCTCCAAAATTACCACCTGATCCATATGTTAGGGTCTCAGCGCCATATATTTCACCAGCTTCTTCTTCCACTTTTTGGGCGATGTATCCTGACGAAAAGTCTCTGTTTTCTCCTGGAAGTAAATTTAACGTAAGTGTTGCCCTTGAACTGCCGGGCCCTATTCTTTTGACAGATGATTCTATGATTTGCCTATTGTCTGTCTGTTGATCTGTCAATTGCTCATTAGCCCTCCATGCGCCTTCTTCTATTCTTGTGATTAAGCTATCCGTTATCTCCTCATTAGTGCCCTTAGGCATGGACATGTTAATCGTTATACGATCGCTGGTTATATTAGGAAAGAATGTAGTCTTAATAATGCCTCCCTGGATACAACCTACAGTGATTAACAATAGCCCTATCGGTATCGATATACCAAACAAAGGATTGTTTAGCCCAAATCTTAGCATAGGAATATAAAATGTCTCTCTGAGCCAAATCATAAATTGATCAGCATATCGATTAATTATGAATGGCTTTTTGCCTGCCTTCATAGCCCTTGATTCGGAGACATGTGCAGGCAGGATAATCAGTGCTTCTATCAATGAGAATAGTAAGGTGACTATAACCACTATGGCGACTTCATAATAAAAATCTCCGATCCCACCTTGGACAAACAGGAAGGTGCTAAATGCGACAACTGTAGTTAATATCGCTGATACTATCGCTGGCAATACTTCCATCGTTCCATCTATGGCCGCTTTGACAGGTGTTTTACCTTTTTCATAATGTGCGTATATATTCTCACCGATAACGATGGCATCATCGACAAGGATACCTATGACGATGAGCATGCCGAATAGGGACATAACATTGATGGTTAACATATCTGGTACGATGATGAACATCCCAAAGAAGGAGATTGGAATGCCTACAGCTACCCAAAATGCCAAACTCGGCTTTAGAAAAATAGACAACAATATCAGTACAAGTAGGATACCGTATCCACCGTTTTCTAATAATATCCTTGTACGATCTATGAGCGATATCGAAAGATCCGTAAGTATGTCTATCCTAACACTGTTGTTTTCTTCATTAAAACCGACAATATACTCTTTGACCTTATCTACCATAACCAAGAAGTCTTCGGAGTTAGTCGTGTAGACACTTATTTCTACCGCTTCTTTACCATTAACATAGATTCTGTCTGGATCTTCTGACCACTTATCAGAGATGTCTGCTACATCCTTAAGTCTTATCGTACGCCCAGATAGATCTGACTTAACCACGATATAGTCCATCTCATCGGCAAAATAGCTTCTATTGTTAGCTCGGATAAGATACTCTTCGGTATTGGTCTTAATAGAGCCTCCTGTGGTCAGGATGTTGGTTCTATTCACGGCCGTTGCTACATCATTAAAGGTCAGGTTATAGGCTCTTAAGTCTTTTTCTCTGACAGCAATTTCGATTTCTTCTTCAGGAAATCCTGTTACCTGTATCTGTGAGGCTCCAAGTCCCCGCAGATCATCCTCTATGCGCCGAGCTATCTGCTTGAGTGTCTTCAGGTTAATATTGACACCGCTAAGGCCCATTGATACGGTTAGATTTAGTCGCTCTTGTTTTGCGACTATGAGAGGTTCCATATCTACTGGAAATGAGGGTACTCTATCTACTGCATTTTTTATTTCTGCGAGTACGACATTGATGTCTTGGTCTTCTTCTATTTCTACTGAGACAGTTGCTGTGTTTTCAGAAGATACAGATGTAAGTCTCTCGATGCCCGCAAGGCCTCTCAGATTATCCTCTATTTTTAAGACAACGCCTTCTTCTATTTCCTGGGGAGATGCCCCCGGATAGGCGGCAGTTATGGTGATGGTATCGGGCGGAATTAATGGAAAGAATGAAGAGTTCATTCTCTTAAGACCTTGCCAACCTCCTAAGATGATGGCAATCATTAGGACATTAACTGCCACTGGATACTTGATAAAGTATTCGATGATTTTTTTCATAAGTGGACTATTGACTATTGGTCGGAAATGTTTTTGACAATCATCCCTTGATGAGCTCCGGGGATACTATTGGCGAGTATCATGGTGTCATCGGGTAATCCACGAACTAGGACAGTTTGATCATTATAAAATACGGGATCTATCGTATGCAACTCTAAGAGCGTATCTACCACGGTAAATAATTGGTTGTCTCCTATGAGCAATTTTCTGTTGACCTCAAATACTTCTTTTTCTTCTTTGGCCATGAGATCAGCTTCTAAATACATACCCTCTTTTAGTCCTTCACCACTGACATCCACAAATACAGGGATAGTCTGAGAAGAAGGGTCCACTGTTGAGTTAATTCGATGGACTTTTCCAGTCCATGATTTAGTTCTGTCGATATTATATAATTCTACCTTTTTACCTACTCTCAGAAATTCATCATAGCTGGTATTGATAGCAACCTCCAACTCATATCGATATGGACTAATAAAAGTGCCTAGCTGTTGCCCTATTCTTATGGCAGTGCCAGGCTCAATCATTGATTCGATTAGGATACCATTAAACGGAGCTATAATCCTATGTTTTGTGTATTGCTCTTCAAGGTTTTTGATGTTGTAATAGAGTGTTGTGATGTTCCTGCTCGCTACGAATAATTTTTCTCTATCATCTATAGGTTCTGGCAAGGCCTTGAGGTCGTGCTCAACTTCAAAGTTGTTGATATAATTTTCCCATTGAGTGATTGACTCAGGATAATCAAACCTTAAGTCCGGCAACATTTGAACTAATTGATTATACAAGCTGCTTCTTTGAGCCTTGAGGTTCAATGCTTGTTGTCTACTATCTACGGCGACAAGGACCTCACCTTGATTATAGTATAC
>CAZJHC010000305.1:2549-4838 GCA_964545645.1 uncultured Saprospiraceae bacterium | reverse complement strand
TAGTAGTGATATATGCGGGAATACCGTCATTTTCACCCAAGGGGATAACGTCTCCATTCCTTTCGTGTATACAGTACAGGCCGTTGATCCTACGAATATGAATGGCATGAATGGCCCAATTCGCAGACCTCAGAGGTCTATTCTATCTTCGTTATCCCAAAACAGCAATGGATTCTTAAAGAGTGCGACGGCAATTACTCAGGATAGCAACTTTGTAGATATTGGTAACTTGATTACTACAGCAACTAACTGTGGAGATATTGGTGGAATCGGAGAAGGACAAGTAAACTTTACTTTTGAGTGGAACGATCCTTTTAATGATCCAATTTGGAGCCAATTTGTTGAACCTGATGGACAAACATTTATCATCGATTTTGGAGATTTAGAAAACCCAACATTTAATGACTGCAATTCCGGTAATTTATTCATGACCGAAGACGAAAGAGAAGGAGGCACAATTAATTATTCTAACAGTTGTGTTTTAACGTTAGTTGCTTTACCTCCTGCTTCTGCATCACCAATCCCAACTTTAGGAGAATGGGGCCTAATCTTGCTTTCCATCAGTATGCTTATCATAGGCTTAGTTACTCTGCGAGTAAGGCACTACAACTTATCTAATAATTCTTGAGCCTTACTATAGTACTCAATATTTGACTGCCTAATTTGTCTTAGGAAGGCTTTGCTGTAGTCTGTTTCGTATAGTTTTAAGTAGCATCAGGGTATATTACAGTTTGCTGGGCAGTTACCCTTTTGTCCAAATACTTCTATGAGCTCTTTTTAATGTCTCTCAATAGCGGTGTCATAGTTTTCATACTGATTAATGAGCTAGAAAAATGAGCTCATTCATCAGTTAATCCTTACATGTTCGTAATTCCTATACAAATCACCTAACTCTTCATATCTTTTGGGCACTCTCAATCAAGCTAATCGAGCTCGTAGAGTATTTTTATAATTATCAGAATCTCTATTGTTCAACCATATGATATTAGTATCTGGATATTTCACGAACTGCAATGTCAAAACCGCAGGATTAATCACGGCATTATGTATGTTATTCAGCACTATAGCAACTGGACAAATTATTTATGATCGCTCAGTAGATGAATTGATTGATAGTCTTGATACCAGGATTATGTCTCTATCTATTAATGACGACACTTATGCTTCTGAAGTTTGTTATAATTCAATATTGATTGCTCGTCTTTATGAGAGCAAGGCGCATATAACAGATGCTTATAGCTATTTGAACAAGATTGACTCCACAATCAAAGCTAACAACCTTACTGATCATTATAGGTATGAGCATTTACAGAGATATTTGGAATACTTTTGCGCTTTCCCTTTTCCGGGTAAAACATGGGATTGTGATGACTCTCCTTCCTCAAGCTATAGTGAGTCGGATAGTGTAGCCTATTATCTTGAGAGTTATCTCAGTGCTAAGCATAATATTTGGAGTGACGACTTATTAGTTCTTCAGCGAACCATATTAGATCTAAGAAGTGCTTCCAAATTCTTCATTGATAAACAGGATGATTATGGGCTGCTTCCGAATATTGAGTTAGCGATAGCTACGAGCTATTATTTTGTCAATCAAGACAGCGCTCAGCACTATTTATCCAAAATTGTATCACGCTCATCCGTTTTACCTGAGAAAATCGATGCACTCAAAGAATTTGCATTTGCTGCGGAAGAGAGAAGGGATTATGAAAAATCCATCTATTACCGTCAAAAAATATGGAAAATTGATGGTATCCTAAAAACACAACAATCAAATCCTGGATCATTAGCTACCGAGCAGCTGAACTTGGGGGTATCCTACCTTTCTATAGGGGAAATAGATCTTGCCAGTGATTACATAGAATCGGCTTTAGCTTATTGGCAGGACTATCCTGAGCACAGAGATTTTTCCACTGCATTGTTAAACAAGGCTATTGTTCTTGAAGCATTTGAGAAATACGAAAGTGCCATAGACGTCAACCAGAACCTTATAAACAAATTTTCGAAGGCAGGATCGAACTCAGAAGCCGACTTAGGTTTAGTATTCAATAATATTGCTTCTAATTACTTTAAGCTAGAAGATTTTGATCAGGCTATTCAGTACTATCAACAATCTCTAATAACCAAGCAGAATAAATACACGGAATACAATCAAGAAATCGCATGGGTATATAATAATATCGCCACGTGCTACTTAAAGGATGAGGAATACGATCAGGCCCAAGATTACTTTATGAAGGGGCGCGATTATATGCTGCAGATGGGCGTGAGTGAAGGTAAAACCATCTCAGA
>CAZJHC010000305.1:0-2449 GCA_964545645.1 uncultured Saprospiraceae bacterium | reverse complement strand
AGGGGCGCGATTATATGCTGCAGATGGGCGTGAGTGAAGGTAAAACCATCTCAGATTCCTATTCAGGATTAGCCAAGGTATCATCTGCTAAACAATCAATCCACTATGATCTGACTCAGGCTAAGGATTACTTGAATAAAGCCGTGAAGTCCATATCTAGAACAGGTTCCTTTGAGATACCTTCTAACTTATCTCAAATAGTCGAAAGACAAGAACTCATTAAATTATTACCAGTAAAATTCAATATAGTCTTATTAGAGTATCATGATACGAAGGACATCGACGTTCTAAGTGATGCAGTAGAAGAGCTAAGAATATCCTATGGCCTTATGGATGAATATTTATCAAGCTATTATTCTAAAAAGGCCCAATATCAGTTCTTATCAAGTTTAAACACCTTCAATAAGATAGCGGCGGATATACTATTCACCATTGACAATGTCCTACCAGATAACTTATCAGTACTTAACTTCCTGAACACGATTGAGTCCGCTCGATCTTTAATTCTTAAAGAGCAATTGTTTAAGTCCAGACTAAGACAGTTGGGAGTCCTCTCCGATGAACAGTTTTTACAGGAAAAAGAATTAAAACAATCCATCACTGATACAAGAGCTTTATTAAATTTAGAGCCTACAGACTCCCTTAAGGCTATTTATCAGAAACAACTGATAACGTTGAATAATAACCTATCCGAGATAAAAGGAGAGATCGAAAATATAATTTATCAAGATCGTAATGATAGGACGGATCAACCTGTAGATCCTCATCAACTTGTTTCGGAGGACGAAGTATTGGTATACTATCAATTAGGTCAAGATGACCTTTATTCACTGATACTGACAAAGGACAGTATTACTATAAATAACTTAGGAAGATGGGAGCCCATTAGATCTGATATAGAATGGTTGAATTACGCCGTCTATAATACTCCAACTGAGGATAGTTATAGCATAGATGCAGTAAGAGAGTATTGCGACTATGCCAGCTCTCTAAAGGAGCGATTATTACCTTCTATCGAAATAGATAAAATTATTATTATTCCTGATGATGCGCTGTCAACTTTACCTTTTGCAGCATTAACGGTTGGATGTGAGGAAAGTTCTAATAGGTATAATGACTTGAGGTTTCTTGTTGAGAACAACCAAATACTTTATGAGTATTCTATCGATTTAATGCGCTCAAAAACTGACGTCAAAAGAAGTTTTACAACTGACTATGCTGGATTCTCCCCATTTGCAGGTCATGACCTTACTATTGGCGAGGATAGATATGTTCAGTTGCCATTCTCTGATGATGAAACAAGCACCTTTGTATCCTTGTTTGGAGGCAGTGTATTCACTAATGATAAGGCTACGGATGCCGAAGTTATGCGATCCATTAGGGAAAGTAGGATACTACATCTTAGTACTCATGGTATAGCCTCAAGCTCCAATTCATACTTAAATAGTGGCTTTCTATTATATAACTCAACTGATGACACTCAAAATCAGGGCAAACTAATCAGAACGTACGACGTCCAAAGCTGGGATATAAAGAGCGAAATCACTATACTATCCGCTTGTGAAACAGCCACGGGTGACTATATCTCTGGAGAGGGACTTATAAGTTTGGCTCGGGCATTCAGATATGCTGGGACTCAAAATGTCGTAACACCCTTTTGGACTGTAGATGACTTTACAACATCACGTATTATGTCTTCTTTTGCTAAATATTTAGATTCGGGTACATCCGTATCTCAATCCTTGAGTTCCGCTCAAAATGAGCTTATTAAAAATAATAAGCATCCACAAGCAGCTCACCCATATTACTGGGCAGGACTTATTTCATCAGGACGTGATTTAGAACTTTTTGATCATTCATTGCCGAGCTACATCTATATTGTTGGGTTTATGATGATCCTTCTTATTGGAGGATACATCTACACAAAATTATCTGCTACACGATGATGGTGTAAATGTAAAATCAAACTCAAATGCGGCATTAATCCAGAAATCATCCCATTCAATAAGAATAGTTTCACCGGCTTCTACACAAAGTCCGATTACTTCTGATGCATAATCGTTCCCATCCCCGTCACCGCTCACTAAATCACAATCATCATCAGATGCAGCAATCTCGGTTAACGAACCATCAGGTAAACCTGAATAAACCCATAGCCTAGTATCAACTCCATTACCACAAGAGCCGATATTTATAAACCCATCGGTGACTACATTGTACCTATACCATATTGATTTAACATTCACTCCGCCTGAACAATTATGACAATCAGCTACTTGAGGAATCGTCAAATAACTACCATTGTCACTAATAGTTATATCATCACAATTGTAAAATCCACGAGAATATTCAACCTCAAAAATAAAGCTGTCATTATCCCAGCGATCGTCCCATTCTAAGTATATAGTATCACCCTTATTAAGACGGAGTTGGTCAATCTGAACATTAA
>CAZJHC010000304.1:0-4866 GCA_964545645.1 uncultured Saprospiraceae bacterium | reverse complement strand
TCTATCGACAGTCTCTGAGGGACAAGATCAAGTAGAAGCGTTACGGCTTATAGAAGAGGATTATAAGAACCTTATTATCACTACCACAGATTTGAATTTAGAATTGAAGAAAATATCGGATTCGTCTATAAGAGCAGAATTAAAGGAGGCTAAGAAAGATTTAATAAACGATTTCATCAGTGGACCTTTTAAAATATTTAAAAGTCCATCATCATTGATTTCGTTTAATGGTCGAACATCTACTGTTAAAGATTATTTGTTTAACATCAAGTCTAATTCGCCAAGTAACATTGATATAGAAGTGACAGGGATTGATCCATCTGCTAATGGTATCAATGTGGCATTTAATCAAATTGGAGTTAATGGAGGAAAAACGAGCCTCTCTGCTAGCTTAATATTAATCGGAGAAGAGTTGCTCATAAGCTCAATAAAAGATGAAGCCGCTCAGCCTGCTATAACTCGAAGTAATCAGAAATCTGCCTCAGTTAAGAAAAACAGTGATACTGCTGCGCCTCCAGTTGCTATACCTACTCTTGTTTTAGGCGAAGTTGTATATTCTAACAGCAGTTTATTATTACAAGGGAAGATAGTTGACCATGCTCATAATGGTATATTAAATCTTAGTACCAGTACAGCATATCAACAGGAAATCAGAGTCGAATCTAATGGCCACTTTAATGTATTGATCCCAACGCCCAATGGAGCTAGTGCAGATGTGATATTTAAATATGCTTACGATGATAAGTTCCTAACTATGAGAAAGAACATTGTAATGGTAAGTGCTATTTTCAAATCTGAAGATCTTGCATCAAAAGCGTACGACAAGGATAAGATTTCATTAATAGTGGGTCATGACTAACGATTAATGTAGTCATTTTTGTAACAGACGCCATATCAAATATTACATCCATTAGCAACTCATGGTTAGTGTTATCCTGACCTAATAAAGGATCGTAAATCAATAATAATTTAGGCTTATTGATAAGAGCCATAGCCAAGGATAGCCTTTGCTTTTGAAGTAAAGTTAGTGAGGTGATTAAAGTATGACTTAACGAGCTGATTTTCAATTGATTCAGAATACTATCTGATAATTCTTTTTGACTTTTGTTCTCGGTGATTCCTTTTGATTCTAATACAATGTTTAAAATATCCGAAACTGTTATGGTGTCTATAAGATTTTGAGTTCCAAGCATGACGCCAACTTGTCTCCGGAGTATGGCTCTATCGTTGTCAGATATAGTAGATAATTGAATGCCTAACACTTGGGCAGATCCAGATATGATTTTGTGTGCTCCATACATACTTTTCATCAGACTACTGATACCTGAATCATGATCCCCTGTCAACAGACAGAACTCCCCTTTTGATAACAATATCGTTAAGGGTGCTATGGTATCACTATGACCTTCTAATGCGACGTCTTTGTAATGTATTATCACTGCTATTATTGATGATCAATAATAAAGATAAACCTACCATTTAAATGATATCTGTTTAAAATAAGTCTAAAGAAATCAACAAACAGCAATCCAAGTTTGCTAATAGTTTATTTTTGAGCTAAAATCAGTCAGTTGAAAAAAACACATCTTGTTGCCATTTTCATCATGATCCTCGGAGGAGCAGCATTAATTATGTCTTCTCAAGATTTGAGTACTTATGCAACCTTTGAGATAGCAACTAAGAATAAGTCAAAATCTAAGATTGTCGGTCAGCTCTCTTTAAAGGATCCTATAGTCTATCAACCAGAAGTCGATGCCAATAGGTTTAGTTTTTATTTAATCGATGAGGCAGGTTCCAAAAAGAAGGTGATCCTTATGGAGCCTAAACCTAGAGACTTCGAGCGCTCAGAACAGATTGTAGTAACAGGACGTATGAATGCTCAAGATGAATTCATGGCATCAGAAGTATTGCTTAAGTGCCCATCCAAGTATAAGGATGAAGAGTTAGCTCTTAGAGGTGCTGCAGGTTAGGTTATGGATGAAATAAACTATATCGGAGAACATCTTTGGGTTGGTCAGCTAGGTCATTTTTTGATTCTACTAAGTTTCGTTGCTGCTCTATTTAGTGCATTTAGCTACTTCCAGTTTACACGACACTCGAGCGAGCGATCTTGGAAGAACATGGGGAGGATAGGTTTTATCGTACACGGTATATCTCTTTATTCTGTCATTGGGTTGATCTTTTATGCTATGGTCAACAAGATGTATGAGTATAGCTATGTCTATAGAACAGTATCAGACATTCTCCCGATGGACTACCTCTTGGCCGCCTTTTGGGCAGATCAAGAAGGAAGTTTTATGCTATGGATGTTTTGGCATGTAGTATTGGGACTCATATTAATCTGGAAAGCTAGATTTTGGGAAGCCTCTGTCATGACTACTTTGGCTATCATACAAGCGGCAATCGGGAGTATGCTTTTAGGTTTATACCTTCCATTTGGAGATGAGATAATGATAGGTAGCAGTCCATTCATTTTGATAAGAGATGTATTTGAAGGACCTATATTTAACAATGCAGATTACCTATCGCTGGTCACAGGTAAAGGACTGAATCCATTGCTTCAAAATTACTGGATGACCATTCATCCTCCGGTTCTCTTTTTGGGGTTTGCTTCTTTGGCCATACCGTATTGCTATGCCATTGCAGGTCTTTCATTGAACAAGCATCGTGAAGTCATGCAAACTGTGCTTCGATGGAGCCTTTTCTCTGGGTTTATATTTGGATTAGGATTGTTGATGGGATCGGCTTGGGCATATGAAGCTTTAACTTTTGGTGGTTATTGGGCTTGGGATCCAGTAGAAAATTCATCATTAGTTCCATGGCTATTTATCGTAGCAGGAATCCATACTAATCTTGTTGCCAACAAGACTGGTTATTCATATCGTTCTACCTATATATATTATCTCTTGGGCTTCATCTTTGTGCTCTACAGCACTTTTTTGACTCGTAGTGGCATTTTGGGAGATACTTCTGTACACGCCTTTACGACTATGGGATTAGAATCTCAATTAGGTGGCTTCTTAGCACTTATGATCTTATTAGGGCTTGTCAAGTTGTTTTATGCTCTCAAAGACATCCCAGTAAAGGATAAAGAAGAAGAGCTATATAGTCGAGAGTTTTGGATGTTCATAGGAGCGCTAATTTTATTGTTTTCGTCCCTATTGATGACCTTATCCACTTCCTTACCTGTTTATAACAAGATAGTTGAGTTATTTGATCCGGAATTTATCGGTAAGGTAATAGAAGACCAAGTAGAGCACCATAATCGATTTCAGATATGGATAGGCATCTTCATGGGATTGTTGAGTGGCTTGGCTATTATGATGCGTTATAAAGCGTTCAACTGGGCCAACTATAAACATTCATTTGCCAAGCATATGTCTGTGATTCTAATCATTGCCGCTCTTGGCACATTCATGATTGGTTCAGCTTTGATTAGACCTTTATGGCAGCATCAATTGTTTTTGTTTGCTGGTTTATTCACTATTCTCGCTAACCTTGACTATATGCTTTTTTATGTTCGAGGCAATATGAAGGCATCGGGAGCTTCATTGTCACATTTGGGCTTTGGAGTGTTGATTGTAGGCATTTTATTTACTGGTTTGAACAAACAGAACATTTCTAAGAACCCATTTGTAACCAGAGATTTTCTTGAAGAAGAGGCTGCCCAAAAAGCCATTATTCTTATTAAAGGCCAACCATTTTTGACTTCAAATTATTACATCAACTACGTCGGAGATACCCTTATTGGAAATCTAAGAACTTACCAACTTGACTTTAGAGAAGTTAATACCTCAAATGAGACTATCAAAGAATTTTCGACCTACCCTTCTGCCTTATACTCCAATGATTTTAGCAAGGTAGAAACAGTAAACCCAGGCACGAGTCATAATTTGACATATGATGTCTTCACTCAGGCTTCTCCACCTGCCCATATGCAGAGTATTGAAAATTCCAAAATGGTTGAAGACTCGCTAAAGTATTTGTCACATTATGTGTCTCCAGGAGATTCATTTGTAGAAGAAGGCTATACCGTCGAGGTTTTGGATTATACTTTTGACCATAGTCACAATGCTGATACACATAGCGATGTCAATGAGTATGATATGACCCTGACACTACCGATGAAAATAACGGATACCCGAACGGATCAAGTACATCTGGCCTATCCGGGCTTAGGATTAAAAGATGCTTTGGTGTTTCAATTTCCAGAGATTATTGATCCGTTAGGTATTAAGATAAAATTGAGTGAAAATGTATTTGAGAATGTATTCACTGAAGAGGATCAGTTGACCTACATACCCTTTAGTTTGAAGTTAGGGGAGACTAAGCAAGTTGGCGATTACATGATAAGTCTTGGTGGTTTTGATCGTCAACCTGAGCACGCTAATTATCAAGCCAAACAAGAGGACATTGCTCTTGGTGCTCAATTGAGCCTTATCAAAGCTAACAAACCGGCTATATCCCTCAAACCGCTGTACATTATACAGGACCTACAGCCCTTTAGTATCAAAGACTACGATGCAGAGCATGGCATACATATTCGATTCAACCATATAGATCCTGCGTCTGGCTCTATGAAGTTTGCCATAGCTCTTGATAATCGTCAGGACGAACCTGCCGAGGTTTTCATTGCTGATGATGTACCTCGGTCTGATATTCTGATAGTGCAAGCTGATGTCTTTCCTGGTATCAATTTAGTTTGGGCAGGATCATTGATGATGCTTTTTGGTATTCTCTTGAGCTTGATCACAAAGTATTCAAATAAACGTGTTTAAGGTTTTATTATCCTTTTGACATCTAAGCGACATATAGATTAATTTATATCTTTTGATGTGGCCTAAGAAGCCTTTATCCGTCTTAACC
>CAZJHC010000303.1:0-4867 GCA_964545645.1 uncultured Saprospiraceae bacterium | reverse complement strand
GTGTATGCTCAGCCCAATTCCTCCTGCTGATTGGGATATCTTGGCACATCTCGACAATGTTTCAAAGATGCCAGATATACTATCTTCTGTTGCGGATAAAAGGAAACATGAACTAAGCTGTGGTTTAGGAGTTCCTGCATTAAACAATGTAGGAGTTGCATGGATAAACCACTTCTCCGACATCAAGTTATAAGTTTCAATAGCAGCAGTTATATCCTCGCCATGTATCCCCACTGCGGCCCTCATAAGCATGTGTTGAGGTCGTTCTACAACCTTGCCATCCATCCGTAGTAAATAGGATCTTTCAAGTGTTTTAAAACCAAAATAATCGAAATTATAGTCACGATCATAGATAATTGCTGAATTCAAAACATCCTTGTTAGCTTGGATAATCTTGATGGTAGCATCACCAATGAGGCCTGCTTGTTCACCTGTTTTGGGATCGATATACTGATGTAGGTCAGTCATCGTATCGACAAATGATTTCTTTGTATTCTTATGAAGGTTGGATACTGCTATTCTAGCTGCGAGTTGTGCATAGTCAGGGTGAAAGGCTGCCATAGATGCCGATGTCTCAGCAGCGAGATTATCCAATTCGGTAGTGGATACACCATCGTATAAGCCTTGAATGACTTTTTTAGCAATTTCGATAGAATCCACATGCACAGAGTCAAGGCCATAACACAATTTCTTTACTCTGGCAGTAATTTTATCAAAACTCACGCTTTCCTTCTTGCCACTTCTTTTTACTACTTGCATAATTTTTTAGGGATATTAATACTTAATATAATTCCTCAAACCAAGGTTCTAATGTGTTTGGTTGGCCTTGTTTAGTAATCCGTTAGTTGAGGTTTGCTTTTAATTTTGTTTAGTTAATTTTTTCGTTTCGAGTGTTTGTTTTCAACTAGAAATCTTCATCCAAAGAGAAAATTTGCTTGTCCTTATCTGCCATTACTCCAGATTTTTGATAATCCCCTACTCTTTTTTCAAAAAAGTTGGTTTTCCCTTGTAACGATATCAAATCCATCCAAGGGAAAGGATTATCAACGTTGTACACTTTTTTATTACCTAACGAGACAAGTAATCTGTCGGCTACAAACTCGATGTACTGACACATGAGATCAGAATTCATACCGATCAGGTTCACTGGTAATGAATCACTCACAAATTCTTTTTCTATCTCAACGGCAGTTTTAATTAGGTTTTCTACAGTTTCTTTTGGTAGTTTTTGCTCAATGTGCTGATTGTAAAGCAAACAAGCGAAGTCGCAGTGCATTCCTTCATCTCTCGAGATGAGTTCGTTACTAAATGACAATCCTGGCATCAAACCACGCTTCTTTAACCAAAATATAGAACAAAAAGAACCTGAAAAGAATATCCCTTCTACTGCAGCGAATGCAATCAATCGCTCTGCAAATGAGCCATTCTCAATCCACTTAAAAGCCCATTCTGCTTTTTTCTTAACACAGTCCAAGTTTTCAATGGCATTTAAGAGATAATCTTTCTCTTTGTTATCTTTTATATATGTATCGATTAGAAGTGAATAGGTTTCAGAATGGATATTTTCCATCATGATCTGGAATCCATAAAAGAACTTTGCCTCAGTGTATTGAACCTCACTCACCATATTTTCTGCAAGATTTTCATTGACGATTCCATCACTTGCAGCAAAAAATGCCAAAATATGCTTGATAAAAAAGCGCTCGTCGTCAGTAAGCTTATTAGCCCAATCAGATAAATCTTGATGTAAATCTATCTCCTCTGCTGTCCAAAAACTAGCTTCAGATTTTTTATAAAACGACCATATATCATCGTGCTCTATTGGGAATAAAACAAATCTGTTTGGATTCTCTTTCAAAATGGGTTCGATGAATTGAGTCATGTATCTCGTTCTTTTTTATATAATTATTAAGGACTTTAAGATGATTGAAATCGACACACACATATCATTCTTAGGTCAAATCATGTTGTCGCTATTTGATAATGAAAAGAACACTTCTTATGGTATACAAGAAGCATAACTCGACATATCTACAATCACAAAACAAATAAATGCAAAAAAGTCATAATGTGTCTCCTTGCCAGCCGCATAGTTATCAACATGATGTTAGTAAAATACCTAACATATTAGAAATCAATTACATACGAAATCTGATTCGCTTGCCAGATGTGCATAACTGAGATAATTTGTTGATAACGTGGAGATAACGGGTTAGGATAAAATGTAATGTATGGGCTCCTATACTCTATTTCTTCGAAAAACCATGATTAATGCAAACCCTAATATGATCGAAATCAAAATAATGATGTAAAAAGCTGAAGGATGGTCTTTTAGAGGCAAATTGGATAGGTTCATGCCATAAAAACTTGCGACCAATGTAGGCACCATAAGGATAATAGTGATCATCGTAAGCCTGTGGATAACTATGTTGAGATTATTTGAAATTATAGACGCATAAGCTTCCATTGTCCCACTCAAGATATTGGTATGGACGTTAGCCATTTCCAAGGCTTGGCTATTATCAATAATGATATCTTCAAAAAGATCTTCATAATCATCCTTACCACGGATACCTAAGAAATCGGTCCGTCTCATTTTTTGCTTGAGCAGATCATTGTCACTTAATGAGTTCATCAAATAAACCAAGCTCTTCTCGATACGCAGTAGTTCCTGTAATTCTTTATTACGGCTGGAGTTATAAAGCTCTTTTTCAATTACATTTCTCTTGAGATTCAATTTTTTTAGGCCATCTAAAAACTGAAATACAGTCTGTTCAAATAATTTAAGAACAAACAATTCTCTATCCTTCGGATTAAAATTTTTAACTCTACCCTTGATGAATTTAGTTAGTATGGGATTCTCCATTGAAGAGATGGTAATGATCCTATCGGATGTTATGATTACACCGATAGGCGCAGTGATATACAACGCATCACTTTCTTTTTCATCTTGATTGAAAACTGGAGTATTAATAACTATAAGCTTAATGCCTTCCTCTCTTTCATAGCGAGAGCGCTCATCTATATCGAGTGAATCGATCAGGAAGTCTAAAGGGATATTCTCTTGATTGGCTAATAGCTCAAGTTCTGAATTATCCAAAGGGGCATAGACATGAATCCAATCCGCAGCTGAGTTATCAACTTGCTTTAGTTCAGTACCAACTTTTATTAAATACTGTATCATGACTATTATTCACTCTTATTGTAATCTACATCACTCAGTAGATCTAGACTCAGGCTATCGAAACACAAAAATAAGTAACCTCTCGTATTATCCTATTGATAGCAATTATGTTGCCATCGATCTAATCATATTGTATTTTAATCTATTGGATAACCAATAATTGTAACTTTGCGCGACTTTTAGAAAAAGAAGTAAGCGATAAATGGAAAAAAATCAGATAGTAGGTTTCGTACTTATCTTCATGATCATCATGGCATGGAGCATTATGACCAAGCCTACAGAGGAAGAGTTACAGAATCAAGAAAATGTAATTCAAGTAGATGAGTCTTCGCCATCGACCAGCCAAGAGTTCAATAATAATTCACCCAACATCAACTCTGCAGACTACAACTCTGCAAGTAATTCGGATAGACATGGCTCTTTTGCCAATGCTGCAAACGGCGATGAAAAACTTGAAATCTTAGAAAATGACAAGATAAAGGTCACCTTATCAAATAAAGGGGGACGTATCATCTCTGCTGAAATAAAAGGGTATCAGAAAATACACAAGAACTCTGATAGAGAAGAAGTTAAATCGATAGTCACCCTCTTGGAAGATCAACAGAATAAAATTAACTACAAGATATCTCTCCAGGATAAAACTATTAATACACAAGATCTATATGCAAAGGTTGCTCGATCAGGTCAGTCCATAGATTATATCATCGAAGGAGGAGATGGTGCCAAAATCATCCAGAGTTATAGCCTTAAGCCTGATTCTTATATCTTAGAACATGAACTGCAGACTCAGGGGATGAACAATCAGATAGGTCAAACTCAGCTTGAGATTACAAACTATCTTGATAGAATAGAAGAAAATTATACATTTGAAAAAACGGTATCAACTGTCTACTACAAAGAATCTGATAAAGGGAGTGACTATTGTAGTTGTCGTGGTGATGATGTCCAAGATCTATCACAAAACAGCCTCGATTGGTTTTCCTTTTCTAACCAGTTTTTTAATACCACTTACATAGCTAAATCAAGGAAAATCAATGGTATAGTTGCGACTATCCAAGGATTGGATGACTCAGACTCTAACCTTAAAAAAACGAGCATACTTGCCAACATCCCTGTGGCCAATAATGAAAATAGTTTTGCCATGGACATCTATCTGGGTCCTAATGAATATGAAGAGCTCAAATCTGCCGCTACTGATTTAGAACAAATCATACCTTTTGGGCGAAGTATTTTTGGCAGCATCAACAGACACTTCATACGTCCATTCTTCAACTTACTTTCAGGGTTCATTGGTAGCAAGGGTGTGGTTATTGTATTGATCATCTTCATTATTAAGATGGCTCTTTATCCATTGACCTATAAGATGCTTCATTCGCAAGCCAAGATGGGAGCCCTCAAGCCTGAATTAGCCAAAATGAAGGATAAGTTCAAAGATGATGCTCAAAAGCAGCAGATGGAGACCATGAAAGTCTATAGAGAATATGGTGTCAATCCTATGGGTGGTTGTCTTCCGATGTTTGTTCAGATGCCTATATGGTATGCTCTATTTAGGTTTTTTCCGGCATCGATAACCTTCAGGCAAGAATCATTTCTCTGGGCCACTGACCTTTCTTCTTATGATGATATCATACAGTTACCATTTCAGATTCCTGGTTTTGGGGCACACTTAAGTTTGTTTACAAT
>CAZJHC010000302.1:0-4898 GCA_964545645.1 uncultured Saprospiraceae bacterium | reverse complement strand
ATATTATATGGTTGTATTGCTAGAAATATACACCTCCAGCAATAGCAAAAGTACCGGCACCACCTAGATATATCTTAGGTTCTACGTACAACTCAATTGAGCCAGTTAATGGTGTCCTTCCTTGAAGACCAATAGTAAGCCCTGTATCAGAAGCCCCGATCCCAAAGACTGATGCTCTAAAGACATTTAATCCTGCAAATGGTGTCAGCTGAAATCCTTCGACATCACCAAGATCAAATCCATTGTAGTACACATCCAATTCGATGACATAATCAGCTATGTCATCTAAGAGTAAAGTAAACTGACCTTGCGCAGAAAAATCTTCATTGATCTCGTACATGGCACGACCTCCTACACCAAGGAATGAGCCATCAAATAAAAAGTTAGCACCTGCACCGAATTTTAACTGAGAAAATCCAGATGTTGATAATAAGGTGAGAAATACGGCTACCGCCATCAATTTTTTCATAATAATCACTTTTTTTGGTTATTTAAGTATTGTAAATATATAAGGTAATTCTGAATTCTCAATTCACCATTTTAAGGTATTATTGCTTGATTACTTTTAGTTTATCTGTTCGATCCGCTCCATCAATTTGCAATATATAGCCGCCTGAAGGCAGATGAGTTACTTCAATAGTTGAGATATCTTGGTTGCCACTTAGAACTATGCGCCCTTTCAAATCGTGAAGATTCCAATGGTACTTGTTAAAGGTAGTGAAAATAGAAAAATGCTGATTGACAGGGTTAGGGACGATATAGCTCTCAGTTGATTTGTCAATGTTGAGAGTAGAACTAATTTCTTCATTAGAGACTAAATCAGTCTCGTATATAGAGACTCCTCCACGACTATTACCTATAGCCATCTCCAAAAATCCGTCACCATCTATGTCATCTATATCAGGTGTCGCTCGCTGACCAATATAGACATCCGACAGTGTATCGCTCAGTACAAATGACTCTTGAACTTGTAGATCTTCTATGTCAGCATAATAAAAGATACTCCCTGCCTCATTGGCAGTGACGAGTTGAATCTGCTCACCATTATCGTGAATGCCAAGAGCAGAAAAATTGCTCACAAAGCGATCATCTCTCATAAATATGTTGCCAAATGCATGATCATTAGGCGCTACAGTCTCATCAGATTCAAAATCGGCTTCTTCGATCTTGCCTACATTTTGATAGTAGCTAAACGAACCTAATCGACCATCTAATGAATTAAAATTTTGTTCTCCGATGATCAGATCGCCAAGACCGTCATCATTAATATCAAATATAGTAGGAGTCGCAAAGGCGCTAACTCTTATATCAAAAGCCATATATACAGGCTGTTTCCAAATAAATCGATTTGGAAGACCCGATTGATTTTCGACATAGTATAAATAACCTGCATCATCTCCTATCACTAAGTCAATATCTCCATCCCCGTCTAGATCTCCGTCTGAAGGAGCAAACCAGCGAGAGGTTTCCTTGAATTCCGAAAAACTTAAAAAGTCAGAATCTTGTAGTTCAAAACTGGGCATCTTAGGACTGCCTGTATTTCTATACAGCGATAATCGAGCATTTGGGACTCCTCCCATAGACGATGTCCCACTGGAGCCAACTAACATGTCTTTGAGGCCGTCACCGTCAGCATCAAAAAATATTGGTCGACTGTGGCGACCATGAAATATCATCTCATTGATTATAAAATTAGAATCGACTAATTCGTAACCCCTATCTGTTTGCTCATACTGCCAAATGAAATTTTCGGTTTGACCGCTGATCTTATCATTTGTAGTAATCAGCAGCTCTTCATCAGATTTATAATCTATTGTAAATGCGCTGAGGAAAATCTCCATGTCCACTTGATCTACTTCATTAGGAAATCTCAACTCTTGTTCTGTCATCCAGGCATCCTGTAGCGTGCCATTGTTGTTGAGTTGTACTAATCCGTCATAGGATACATCTCCAATTAATAGATCCTGGAGGCCATTTTGATCAATATCTAAGGATAGTAAGGTAGAACCGCTATGCCTTGTTTGGATATTGTCACCTGGGGTTGATAAGAAACTGGCACAATCCTCACCATTAGCACTCAGGTCGATGGCCTCCGAAAAGCCACTCTCAAAAAATTTCCCATAACACTGATCTCCTAATACGAACTCAAGCTCATTTAAATCGAGTCCACGTTCGACAGCCATGTTCTGATAATAAAACACAAATGACCCTGCTGGTTCAAATGCGATGATGTCAAGATCTCCATCATTGTCGATATCAACAATGTCAGGCAAATCAATAACACTGACAAATACTTGAGTAAATCCACTGCCAAGCGGGATATAAAGGATATCAAAATCTCTTGGTGGATTTTCGATGAGCTGATATGATAGCACGCCATCAGTGACAATTCCTTTCCACACCTCAATTCCTGGAATACTTATAGTTGTAGGACTGCAAAAAATATCTTTTATGCCATCGTTATTATAATCTCTGAATAGCATCCAGTTGGTTGCTCGGGGAAATATGTGATTATAGTCGTTACTATGGGTATAGTCCAGGCCATCATATAATAGGGTACTAACAGTACCACCTAAGCGATCAAATATGAGTAAGTCCTGTAACCCATCTTGATTGATATCAGCATTACTAAATTGTCCAGCTATAATACCGCCTAGGTATGGATAATCCATTTCTTGACCTCGATTACTCACAGGTATTTGGGATAACTCAACTTCTTGGGCAATAAGATCGATAGTCACCAGTGAGAGAAATAATAGCGTCAAAATGAATATAGAAATCTTAATCATATTTAAATAACGATAGAATAGATTGAAGTATTTAATTTGATATGAAACTGATGTACTACTTGATGCATTAACAACGTTTTAAGCCTTATTAATTTGATACTTTCGTCTTTCAACTAGTAGGGTTTGATCAACCTCTGTTGTCATAAATGTAAAATGTATGGATAAATCAATAGCCGCAAAGAGTACTTGGAACAACTCGCTTAACAAATCCATTGCGATCCATGTGTTTTTGTTATTGATAGCGTGGCTCTTAAAATTGCCTAGTAATCCAGAGAAAAACATTGATACACAATATGCCGTTACGGTAAATTTTCAGAATATTGATTTTACCAACTCAAAGAGCTCTAATAGTACAAAGAGCAAGTCTACCGAAGGTCAACAAAGGCCCAAGTCCGAAGCACCTAAGAAAATAGAAGCGTCTAAGCCTAAGAAAATAGAGGTGCCAACAGTGACACCTCCTAAACCTAAACCTACCCCGCCAGCCACTAAGCCTACACCTACAGATCCTGTACTAAGCGAAACAACAACCGATGAAAGTGATATACAAGCGATAGAGGAAGAGATAGAAGTAGATGACCCAGAGCCAGAATTTATACCAGAGGCATCTCCTGAACCCGTTCCGTCGACCGAACCAGTTGTGTTAAATCCCGAATTGCCAAGCATAGAGGATATCATAGGAGACATTGATGACGAACCAATAGATGTTGCTGAGGAGACCGATATATTCGCCGAAGAAGAGGGTGACGATCAAGATTCGGAGGCTGCACAGGATGGCAGCTCTGATGGTGACCCATCCATTAAAGATGGTGATGATGCTGGTACCGGCAAAGGAGATACTGGGAGCGGCAAAGGGAATGACAATGAAGGCGATGACAACGATAGTGGCATAGGTACTGGAGATCATGGCGAAGGCGAATTTGATGCAAGTGGGGATGGAATCTTTGGTAGGAAAGTTATTTATCGTGATCCAAGTATGATTGCATTAGCTTCATCTAAGTCTGGACAGATTGTATTTAAGGTTTGTATCAATAGACGTGGTTCTGTGAGTTTTATTGAAATCGATGACTTTAAGACCACGATTGATGACGTGTCACTGCTAAGAAAAGCCTTAGATGCGCTACATAAGTATAAATACGAAGTAGATTATACTGCAGCAAAAGAACAATGCGGTGCTTATACCCTTAAGGTTGATAATTACAAAGGATTTGGGGGATAAGCATTTACTATCCCTTTTTTCCAAATAGATCTTTTTGAGCTCTTTTTTTTCTTTGCCTTGGAGCTCTGTCGAGTACCTGATCAAATACTTTATCGATAGCGATCCATTTTCCATTATCATATGAATAGGCTCTATAGCTGCCATCGGCGACATAAGCTATGCCCTGCCCTTCCATTCTCCCTCCAACCATAACAAGGTTGTCAAAAATGATCCTTTGACTATCGGCATTAAAGTCCAACGTAGCATTCATATCAGCCGAATACTGCATTATATGACGAAATGAATAATTGGGACTATTTTCTTCTTCTTGAAAGATCGCAGAACCAAGGGTTAGTTTATCACCTGTCATCGTAAATGGCTCACAGGTTTTAACCTTGTTATATCGGTCCAAATACCTAAAGGTCCATAACATATATTGATCATCTATCTGTACGATCCGATAAACGAGTGCACCGGACCAATTTTTAATCTCGATTGGCTCGTCTTCATCTAAACCCGCATCACCATTTGTGGGATCAAAGGGGACTAAACGAGTCTGATCTTGATAGAAACCTTGGTATATATAATCACCATCTCCTCGATCTATCTGCCAACTTAATATCCTGAATGAACTATCCTGTGGATATTGTATAGATATCCATTCGAGATTATTATACTTATTGTAGTAAGAATTTTCTTGATTTAACGATGTTAAGAATTCTTGTTCAAAGGTTTCGGAAGCTGATAACCTATGTTCTGGTTTATCTGCGTTGATCATCGCATCGGCCCAAAATGCAATATCCTGAGCATACATAAATTGACAACTTATAACGATGAAAAATAAACAAAAGAATTTCATAAAATATAGTGTCTATACTTTCGAATGAACGTAAGCTACATTGACAGAATTACAT
>CAZJHC010000301.1:0-4919 GCA_964545645.1 uncultured Saprospiraceae bacterium | reverse complement strand
CTTTTTAAATTATTAGCAAACTTTTGAACATCCTGATACCGCTCATCTTCCTTGGACATAATAGTAAGCGTACTGTCAAAGTAATTTTTAGAATCTACGTATTGTTCTCTAGCCAAGAACAAGCTGGCCAATCGATGATAAACCTCGGTTTTATCGGATCCCTCGCTATACTGCAATGCCTTATTAAAAAGGGCAAGAGCGTCTGTCGTTTGACCTGAGGCCAGTAGGATTTCGGCTTGAGTAAAGTAGATAGCACCTCGATAAGGCTCATTTTTACTTTCTTTAGCCAGGCGATTCAATTTCTTGACAGCGGATTCGCTGGTTATTTCATTAGCAGCCCATGCATTTCTAAGTTGATTCATCTCTGCATGGAGTTCCATTTCAAATGTAGGTTTATGATTGCTAACCTCAGCAAAAGCCTTTGAGGCATTGGCTGCATTTCCTTTGATTTGATATATCTGCCCTTGTATGAATGTCAAACGAGCTTTGAGTCTTTTATCTTTATTTGATTCAATAGCAATGTCTAAGGCTTGCAATGCGGCACTATATTCTTTCATTTTGATCAACATATCTTCCCTGACAACTGACGCTGCGGTCATGATGTCTTGACTAGCAAGTCCGTCTTCAGCTATTCTATCAAGATAGTACTTAGCATCAAGCCATTTGTCTCTTTTGAGATAAGATTTTGATAACCATAGCATACCCTCATAGTATGCTGGACGATGTCTGAGAAAACCTTTGTCATATGGATTTCCAGCTAGTTTTTGTTTTTTCTTTTTTTGTTGTTCGATAGAGGCAAGGTATTCTTCATCTTCGCTGAGAGTAGCAGAGGTAGGATCGTTAGAGGTGTCAGCGATACCTGCTATGGTTTGTTTTGCATCCTCTACTTTCTCTTTGACCTCTTCGATTCTCTCATTAGGAGTACGCTTACTGGATTTATTTTTATCTCTATCTTTTTTAGCTTTTTTTCGTGCTTTTTTTTCTTCTTCCCTTTGTTTTTCCTGTTCTTTTTGTGCTTTTTCTCGTTCTTGCTGTTTGATTTTTCGCTCTCGTTCCTGTTCTTTTTTACGAGCTTTAGCATCATCTTCTCTGTCGGGTGTGACATACACCCTTGAGTCGGGATCTTTAGGATTGAAATCATCGATAAAGTAGGCAAAAGTCTCTTGTGAAGACTCGTAATCACCTTTGAGATACTGTGCCTTGCCCATCAATACATAACAGTCGTCAACCCACTTGCTTACTTCATGAAGGCTGGATACTTTGATGACTTTTTCTATGGCTTTGTCCATATTTTCCTCGACCGATTGAGGATTATCTACAGACTCATATGGATAGATGTTGAGGATACGATTGTAGTTGTCGTTGTAGCTTGTTTCTAGTTGTAATTTACTTTCTTCATAGAGCTCATTCGCATTAAAATACCCATTGAATCTGGCCGTGAGATCATGAAATTTTTTCCCTACGAATCCAACTTCATCTTTACTCTTTTTACTAGAAGAACAGGAGCTGATTAGCAATACTGATCCAATACACAAGATGAGTTTATAAATGAGACTCCTATTTGTCATAGAGTACATGTTCATTATTATATCAATCCAATAAATGCTCCAATTCGCTTTTATTCGACAGCTTTTAGAATATTTCTCAATACTCAGCATGAGAATATACTATTTAGCTGAGATATTTACGTTTTCTTTTAGGCAATACAATAACCGTTTTAATCCTGATTTATTATAAGAGATTAAAGGATACATGGATAATCAAGAGCATAGCACCAGTAATTGGTCTGATAGACTAAAAGATAGATATAAGTTAGTTGTATTTACGGCGGATACTTTTCGAGAGGTACGAGCCTTTAATCTTAGTCTACGGAGTATATATGTTACGCTAAGTATTGTTTCTTTGGCACTGTTAGTATTGGCTTATCTGATATTTGGATTTACGCCATTAAAGCGTACCATACCTGGATATGGCGATATAGAATACAATTCAGATTATCTAAAGGTTATAGAGAAGGTAGACGATATCAGTGCTGAGTTAGAAGCTCAAGAGACTTATCTGGCTGGCCTAAAGAATCTTCTTACTATTCCATTAGAAGGGGACGCTCCTAACTTCAAAGTGCCTGAGCAAACCTTGAACTCCAAGCGGCAATCAAGCCCTACAGGAAATCTTAAAGAATCTGTCAAAATAGACCCAATCAATATAGATTCTGATAGAAATATCTATAGTACTTTACTCAAATCAAAAGTTGTGTTGCCAGTACAAGGTATTGTCAGTTCTAAATTTAAGCCTGAGATCAAGCATTATGGCGTTGATATCCTTGCTCCTAAGAATTCTCTGATTAGCGTGATGATGGATGGTTATGTATTTAGTTCAGGTTGGGAACTGGAGACAGGTTATACAATAGGAATACAGCACGAGGGCAATATTTTATCATTTTACAAGCATAACTCGATTTTGTTAAAAGAGAAGGGTACCTTTGTCAAGGCTGGAGAAGCTGTCGCCATCATCGGAAATACAGGAACATTGTCAAATGGTCCCCATCTACATTTTGAGTTATGGCATAGTGGAAAGCCAGTAAATCCAGAGGACTTTTTAAATTTTAAATAGATGAGTGACCCGAAGTTAAAAGAGATTAAAGGAAATGATGGAAAGACATTAAGTCCCATACTTCCAGATGAAGTCAAGAATTATCTCATAGATATAGATGGTACTATCACGGATGATGTACCCAATGAAGAACCAGAGCGTATGGTGACATGTGATCCATATCCTGATGCACTAGAGATACTCAATAAATGGTTTGATGAGGGGCATATTATTACCTTTTTCACCTCTCGTACTGAGGAGCATCGATCAGTGACAGAGACTTGGTTAAAGAAACATGGATTTAAATACCATGGACTACTCATGAATAAACCTCGTGGTGGCAATTATCATTGGATTGATAATCATATGGTTAGGGCTACCCGATTCAAAGGCCATTTTACAGATCTTATCAAGGTCAATAAGGAGATAGAAGTCTTTCAGAAGCACTAAGTACTACTATATATATCAGCTAAGGCATCACTTAGATTAGGGTATAAAAATGTATATCCATCACTTATTATTTTGTTTGAGTTGATTCTGCTACTGTTTAGAACAACTCGTGACATCTCTCCCAGAAGGAGTTTAAGTGTCAATGAAGGGGCTGGAAGGAGGATTGCTCTGGGATTGATAGTATCTCTGAGAACCTTAGTAAACTCATAGTTAGTAACAATCTCGGGAGCAGATACATTATAGATATTATATGAGTATTGCCTATTAAAGCAGTAATCTATAATGCCACAGAGGTCCTCTATATGAATCCATGACAAATATTGTTTGCCATTGCCCAGGTAATTAGCCATGCCAAGAGGTATGGTTCTGTCCATTTTTTCGAGGGCGCCACCAGTTTGAGTAAGGACTGTAGAGATTCTAAGGATGGATACACTTCGTGATATCTGTTGGGCTGGTTCAGCAGCATCTTCCCATAATTGACAGACTTGCGATATGAATTCATCTGTGCTTGGTTCATCACTTTCATCCACTAACTTATTACCAGTATCGCCATAATATCCTATGGCTGAAGCAGAGATGAATGATGTAAGATGACACTGATGCGCTAGTAGTTGGTTTATCAGAAAGCGAGTGCTTTCAGTGCGGCTTTTAATGATGATTTCTTTTCTTTTTTTGGACCATTTTTCATCAACAATTCTAGCACCTGAGAGATTGACGACGTATTCTGGTTCATAGCCTTCTAGATCGAAGAGTTGCTTATCCGGATCCCAGAAGAGGTATTCTTCTTCTTTTCGTTTCACTGGATGTCGAGTTAATGACTTGACTTGATGACCACGATCTGTCATATAGTTGGCTAGCGCACGCCCAACAATTCCGGATCCTCCTGCTATGAGTATTTTCTTCAATAGATAAATATTTGTATTCTTTTAAGTAATATTTTAGAGACTTTGTTTAGATGTAGCTTTCTTGTATAAAAATACTGATATGCCGAGGATGTTTTTTTTCGCCTTAATTGGCTTTTGGATAATAATGTCTTGTGAGCCAGAAACATCTGTGCCAGAATCAAGCATTGATAGGATTGTAGTTCATATAAATAAGGAGCCACAGAGATTGAATCCAATATTTACTGAATCTTCGGAGGAGCGGATCGTTACAGAGCATATGTTTTTATCATTGTGTGATTATGACCCTGTCAGTGGCAGACTGGCACCTGTGTTAATCAAAACACTACCTACAACTGAGCGATCTGTCAATGAGCAAGGGGAGACTATCGTAAAAATAACGGCAGAAATACTGCCAGATGCGATATGGGCCAATAACTCGCCTATAACTGGGCATGATGTCGCTTTTACATTAAAAATGGCAAATCTTCCCAGCGTGTCTACTCCGATGTGGAAAAACCTACAAAACGATGTCATAGATATTGACGTATCAGAGTCAAATCATAAGATCTTTTCGATAACCTTTTCTGGAGATTATTTTTTGTCCCAAGATGGTGTCCTAACTGCTGAAATTTTGCCTAGACATAAATATGATCCTGAGGGTATACTTAAAGAATATACCTATAGTAGCCTTAAGACAGATGAAGAAGCAATCAATGTTGACTCGACGCTGGCGAGTCTAGGCAAGATGTTTAGCAGTGCTCAGTATTCTAGAGATACTATCATCGAAGGCGCCGCAGCTTATCGCTTAGACAAATGGCAGAGTGGTCAGTTTATAGTATTAAATAAAGTAGATAACTGGTGGGGAGATAACTATCCTGAGCGAACTCTTCTTCATGCTTATCCCGATCAGATCGTCTATCAAATTGTCACAGATCCAACTGTAGCGATTACTCAATTAAAGGGTGGCCAGTTAGACGTCTTATCCCTGTCAGGATC
>CAZJHC010000300.1:0-4924 GCA_964545645.1 uncultured Saprospiraceae bacterium | reverse complement strand
TAGAAGCTATTAAAGCAAATCCTGAAATTAGGCACGATTTAATCCGTAAGGTTATAGATTTTGAAGAGTTGCCACAATCCTTTGAACAGCATTTACACGACCTCGACGCCTCTGTGCTAAGTCATATTCTTATAACGGGGTATCATAAAGCTGAAGACCGCATCTTATTTGATCCAATTCCAAACTATATGTTCACCAGAGATATAGCCGTCACAATTAAGGATCACATCTTAATTTCTAAAGCTGCCAAAGAAGCACGCCATAGAGAAAATTTGCTATCGAGGTTTATTTTTAACAATCATCCCATTTTTCAACCTATTGCGCAATCGGGTAAACTAATCGATCTAAATGACCTAGAGGCCTTTCCTCCATCACGTCGAGCGGAGGTGGTCAATGCAGAGGGAGGAGATATCATGATGTTATCGCCAGAGCATCTATTAATTGGGTGTAGTGAGCGTACGAGTCAATACGCATTTGAGAGTGTTAAGAAGCGCATTTTTGAATTGGGTCTGATTGATCATGTGGTGCAGGTGAATATTCCGAATGAGCGCAGCTTTATGCACATAGATACGCTGTTCACTCGGATAGATCACGATATCATATCGTGCTATAAACCTATTGTTTATGATGGAGAAGGGTCTAACGTAATCGTATATGATAAATCTGGAGAGCGAAGAATCTACCCATCGATAAAAGACTACATAATTACTGAAGTCAACAAAGAGATGGAGTTCATCTTTAGTGGTGGAGGGGTAAGTCCGTATCAAGAGCGAGAACAATGGACAGACAGTTGTAATCTTGTAGCTATACGTCCAGGTGTTGCGATCAGCTATGATCGCAATCTGAAGACACTCAATGCCTTTAATAAAGGAGGATACAAAGTGATGGATGCGGAAGAAGTGTTTAGACAGTCACATAGTGATGATCATTTCATAGACAGATTGGAGAAAACTATTATTACTATTCCTTCTGCAGAATTATCTCGTGCTCGAGGTGGATCACATTGTATGACCTGTCCGATCAAAAGATCACCGCTGTCATGATCACTAAGACTACTACCAAGAGAGTCTTGTATGCAGACACAGATAAGATGGGATATCTATATTATGGGCATTATCCGATGCTATATGAAATAGGCAGGGCTGAATTAATTAGGGACTTGGGATTGACTTATCGCTACCTTGAAGATGAGCTAAGAGTAATGATGCCTGTATTAGAGCTTACTAGTAGATATCTGCGACCTGCACTCTATGATGATATGCTCACGATAGAAACGTCAATAGTCGAGCGCCCAACTAAGATGATCACATTCCACCATAAAATCTATAATCAAGATCAGAACCTATTGAACAAGGGAACCGTCAAGCTATTTTTCATCGATATGGCTACACAGAAAAGAGTATCGAGTCCGTCATATCTTAGCGATAAAATCGATCCGTTCTTTTGAGACAGCCAAATATCAGAGACAAGATAGACCGTGCGCTTAAGATTGATGAGCTCATCAAGTGGTCTAAAGAATTTGTTTTGCCTGGTTGCGATGGAGTGCCACTGTATAATATTGTAAAGTTCATCGCAGAAGAATTACAGAAAGATAATCTACCTACAAGAGCTAATTCAGTGGCTTTCAGTTTTTTCTTAAGTATTTTCCCTTTTATCATATTCGTTCTGCCTCTGTTGTCTTATACGCCTCTCGCAGAGACAGCCATTACACAGTTTGAAGAGTCTATGGATGGTGTCTTCCCATCTTCTGCTAAGCAATATCTATTAGGCATTGTGTCCAACATTAGATCTGAAGGCAGCTTCGGATTGCAGGGAACAGGTTTTTTATTATCGATTTTTTTTGCGTCTTCGGGTATGCTAACCTTGATGTATGGATTTGATAAAAGTTATGATCAGAGCTTCAAAAGCCGAGGCTATCTCAAAAAGAGGTTAATTGCTGTGGTATTGACCATACTATTTGCTGCCATAGTATTTGCTTCCTTAGTATTGATAGTTTTGGGCGGACAGTTTCTGAGCTATCTTGCTAATACGTTTGACCTAACTACTTCCACAAGTCTACTAATTAGCCTGTTGAAGTGGATCATGATCGTTTTTCTGTTCTATTCTGTGATTACGTTTATCTATAGATACGGTCCATCGACTTATCGTCCTCTGCGATGGATTAACATAGGCGCTACTCTAGCCACATTGCTATCGATCTCTTTTAGTGTTGGGTTTTCATATTTCATTAATCATTTTGGCCGGTACAATGAGATTTATGGCACGGTTAGTGCTCTTATAGTGTTACTCATTTGGCTTCAGCTGAATGCATTCATAGTATTAGCAGGATTTGAACTTAACACAAGTATTATCGTAAATCGCGATAGGCTTTACAGGGACGATATCAAGTCAATTGATCGTGACTCTGTAAGCTGATTTACATAAGTGAAATCAAGTGCGGCATTTTCGTCGACAATATCCCTACAGAGCAACATTTCGGAGCGTTTTAGTCATATTTTCATTATATTCAGTAATAAATCTATTAATTATGACACTTTTAGTATGGCTTGGATTGGGAATGCTATTAGGCATCATTGCTAGCAGACTCATCCCAAAGATGGAATTCAGTAATGCATTCTTCGCATTTGTTATTGCTATCGTTGGAGCTATTTTCGGAGGCTTTGCAGCTTCGATTATGGGTTACAATCAGATACTTGCAAGCGGAGGTTTAGCAGTAATTGGTTCTTTGACTGTCTTGTTCTTTTACAAGCATTATTTAACTGATACTGTTTCACATTAAAATATTGGCTATCGATTAGAATTTTACTTTTCCCTCTTTAACACATTTTATTTTTAAGATCATTGAGATCGGAATTGTCTTTCAGACAAGCTGGAAGAGATATGGATACTCACTTCTAATAGTATTAAATCACGCATGATACTCATGATGTAATCATGTTTTGGTATCTTGAGTTTGCTGTATGAACTACAGCTTTTTTCATTTATACCATAATGTGATATATGACTGATACAACCGGATTCAGACCTTTTCATGTTGCTATTCCTGTGCACGATGTACAGCTGGCAAGAGCATTTTACCGTGACATTCTAAAGTGCGAAGAAGGTCGATCTTCAGAACAATGGGTCGATTTTAATTTATACGGCCATCAATTCGTAATTCACCACAAACCTAAGACTGGCAATTCATCAGATCATACTAATGCAGTAGATGGTCATAATGTCCCTGTACCTCATTATGGTGTAGTATTACCATGGCAGGAATGGGAAGGGCTAGCGGATAGATTGAGAGCTCATAATATTCAATTCGTAATAGAGCCATATATTCGATTTAAAGGAGAGGTCGGTGAGCAAGCAACTATGTTTTTCTTAGATCCCTGTGGGAATGCCTTAGAGTTTAAGGCATTTAAAGATATCTCTCAACTCTTTGCCAAGTAGACACGCATTTTTTATAGAGACGAGGGACAAAAATTTACTGTAAAATTTGACACTTACTGCTATTGCTCTCAAGGCTACACACAAGGGGCTTAATAGCCTGTTTTAGGGGTCAAAATACTCCTTAGTAAATATTTACAAATCTTGCTTACGATCATATGTTAATTTTATTTATTCAAATAAATACAATACATACATCATTGAAATTAAGAGAAGTAAGAAATAATTTTTGGTTTGTCTAAATAGCTTTAAAGTTGAATCTTTATTACACTACATCGCTTTTTATTCTTCATCTTTGCTCAAACGAAATGAGCTCACAGCGAAGACTTTAAATAGCTGTTAGAAAGGCTCGAACACCTGAATTATTTGTTGATTAGAAGAACCGCTTTGTACATGAAAGACCACGTGTTAGTATGGGACAATTGTCTCTCAACCATAAAGAAAAGTATAAACCCTCAAAGCTTTAAAACCTGGTTTGAACCGATACGACCTGTACGAATTGAAAAAAGTTCTCTCACTATACAAGTCCCTAATAATTTCTTCTACGAATGGTTAGAAGAGAACTACGTTGGTTTACTTAAAAAAACCATTAGGAAAGAACTCGGAGACGAAGGAAGACTAGAATATCAGATCGTTGTTGAAGACCACAGTAGTACATCATTGCATGTGACAGACTCTCAAGCTAAGTTTCATTCTACAGAGGCTATCAGAAATCCATTCGTAATACCGGGCATCAAGAAGGTTAAGATAGATCCTAAGCTCAATGCTAAATACACATTTGAGAACTTCATCGAAGGAGATTGTAATAAACTAGCAAGGTCAGCAGGATTAGCTATAGCTAAGAATCCTGGAGGTACAGCATTTAATCCACTAGTAGTGTATGGAGATGTTGGACTGGGAAAGACTCATTTAGCACATGCGATCGGTAATGAGGTATGCCGCAGATTTCCTAACAAGTCTCTTCTTTATATAAGCACCGAAAGGTTTACCAATCAGATAATAGAGTCGATCAGAAAAGGATCAATCAGTGATCTTGTTAACTTCTATCAGACAATTGACCTATTAATTGTTGATGATATCCAGTTTCTAAGTGGTAAGGCAAAAACTCAGGAGATATTCTTCAATATCTTCAATGAGCTACATCAATTAGGGAAGCAGATCATCATAACATCTGATCGTGCCCCTAAGCTCTTAGAAGGGATACAAGATCGTTTGATCAGCCGCTTCAAGTGGGGACTTTCGGCCGATCTACAGACGCCAGATTTTGAGACGAGGATGGCCATTCTCCTTGCTAAAATAGAGGTTGAAGGGGCAGAGATTCCAAGTGATGTCATGGAGTTTATCAGTTATAATGTGAAGAACAATGTCCGTGAACTTGAAGGCGTGTTAATATCCTTAGTAGCCCAGTCCACATTAAATAACAAAGAAGTAGATGTCATTCTCGCCAAGCAGGTGGTCGAGAGCTTTGTAAGTGATGTTGGAAAAGAGATCA
>CAZJHC010000299.1:0-4986 GCA_964545645.1 uncultured Saprospiraceae bacterium | reverse complement strand
ATTTAGAATCAGGTAAAGCATCTATAAACTATTAAATTATGGACAAGGCACTTCAAACCATGATCAATAACATGCCTGATAAAACCGGCAAGTCTCTTGAAGAATGGAAAACATTGCTAAAAACTAAAACATTTGCTAAGCATTCGGAAGGCGTCAACTACTTAAAGAAGGAGCATGGAGTCACACATGGATTCGCTAATACAATCATCTCGTTATCAAAAGAAGAAGATTCGACACCAGCATCGCTCGTAGACCAGCAATATAAGGGAAAGGAGGCTTTGTTTCCAATCTATGAAAAACTGGTTGAGGCTGTAGCCAAGTTTGGTGCGGATGTACGTATTACACCTAAAAAAACTGAAGTAAGTCTTGATCGTAAGAAAAAATTTGCTGTCATAAAACCAAGTACCAAAACAAGGATTGATCTCGGACTCAAATTAAAAGGCAAACCCACTACTGATCGACTTGAATCATCGGGACCCTTTGGTACGATGTGCACTCATCGGGTTCGTCTCAACAGCACCGATGATATCAACCCACAATTGATACAATGGCTATCAGAAGCCTACGAAATGGCCGACTAAGAGACTCATAACCAACCTTTACATCACCGTTCTTTATCAGGTTAGACCATTTACAATGGTTATTCCTCTGGTCGATAACTGCATGACATACTTGAGTTATTTTATACCTTGGATGGACAAACCTTAGTTCATAAAGTGTAAATGGAGATAACACAAACCAGATAAACGGTACTAATGATCAAAATAGCTCATCTCCTAATCGTACTATTCGTATCAAGTCACATCTATGCTCAGACACCCAAGAGATCAGATTCATTCTCCTTGGGCGATTACAATATATATTATGAGGTCTATGGAGAAGGCACACCATTGTTGTTGCTACATGGATATACGCAGTCCTCAGTATCCTGGAGACCCTATATCCAAGATTATATAGACGATTACGAAGTGTATTTGATTGACCTGACGGGACATGGTAAATCATCACCCTTCAATCATGATCTGTCAATTCGCTCCGTTGCTCAAGACCTCAACTTGCTATTGGATGATTTAAAATTGGATAACATTAAAGCGATCGGTTTTAGCTTTGGTGGTGATGTGTTATACCAACTGGCTCTTTTAAATCCTGATCTAATCGAAAATATGATCACCATAGGTGCCGTAGGAACTTGGACTATCAAAGATTTTCCTGAGTACTTAAAGTCATTCACCTTTGACAATCGAGACAATTTCCCTTGGCTGAAGGATGCTCACGAAGGGGAAGAACAAGTCAAAGCCTTAATGGAACAGTTCAAAAATTACAATATCGAGCTAAGTATCGAAGAACTCGAAAGCATCAAACCTGAAGTATTGATCATACTCGGAGATGACGACGAAGGACTGGACCTCCAAGAGGTTCTGCGTGCTAGACAACATCTGACTAATTCAGATCTATGGATACTGCCAAATGTTGCTCATAGTGCTCATGAAGGCGAAAACAAAGAGGACTTCATTAAAAAAACCAAGAGATTTTTATCAAAGAAATGAACTATACACTAAAGAATATGAATTATGCTGTCGGGCATTAGGTTAAGACCTTTATTCTCAAATTAAATAGTTGAGCGCATAATCTACACTAATCTTGATAAGCACTTAGTTACTTGTTGTAGTTATTAGAACATTACTAACCAAAAAACTCTAATATGAATCGTCCCATAATCACTGCCCTATGCATATTAATGATCTTGCTTAATATATCTTGTTCTGATGAAGTCATTGTAGAAGATGCTACTTGTGATGGATTAGAAATTATCATAGATAATGATCAGTATAACTCAGCACCTACAGATTTGCTCGACATCATGGATCTTAGCATCAGTGATCATTGTCTCATGCTCAGTTTTGGCTCCAGTGGCTGCGACGGTGAGTCTTGGGAGGTTAATCTTTTTGACTCAGGAGCTATTCTGGAGTCTCTACCTATACAGAGAGAACTTATCTTATCTCTAAAAAATATAGAAGAATGTGACGCTTATTTTGTACGTGAGTATACCTTTGATTTAACTAATTTGCAAGTGGAAGACAACTCTGTATTGCTAAAGATTACAAATGTAAATCGAGAAATACTTTATCAATATTGATTAGATTGATCCTTAAAATAATATAGCGGCCTAGCGATATATATTGATGCAGATATACCATCTAACTTTCGTACTTTAAGTCTTATTAGTACTTAAGAACTTCATGATATCACCAATCAAAAACTTCATAGAGCAAAAAGACTTAGATGGATTGAGGCTCTACCTCGGCAGTAATCCAAAATTGGTAAACGAAGGTATCACCATACCGTTCGATAAGGTATGTATGATTAAGGCACACCCCTTACATCGAATCTGTGATGCCGTATTCGCTCATAAGATTACCGATACAGAAGCCGTCCTATTAGCTCAGATATTCTTAGACCACGGTGCTCATGTCGATGGGGATAAAGATAAGGGAGCAGGTACACCAATAATCGCAGCCGCCAGTCTTAGAGCAGAATTGGTAGGCATACTCTATATAGACCATGGGGCGGATATTCATTATACCTATCAGAATGATGGAGTCACTCCGCTGCATTGGGCATCCTTTTGTGGGTTGGACAGATTGGTCAATCGATTGATTGAGGCTGGCGCACTCGTCGATCTTAGTGACAAAAATTATCAGAGTACGCCCCTGAGTTGGGCCTTGCATAGTATGGAGATGAACGATCCTAAAAAGGTCTACAATCAGTTGGCCTGTATCCAGATCCTGTTACGTCACGGAGCAGATATCAATAGGTTGAGTCCACTAAAAATCGACTATCTCAACCAGATAGCTCAGGATCACTCAGAACTCAAAGCGCTCCTGTGATCATAATCATACATCTTGGAGATCCTTACTCGTATTAGGTTCTAACACCAGTATTAGCTTACGCTTGTTTGAATCTAAGGGTATCACACCTGGATTCAATCAAGCGGATTTATTATGAAAAAGCAGTTCTATGGATTTAATTGGACGGTTAATGCAATATTCCAATTAGGCTCAATTTTATTTGTTTATCATTTGTTAATCATGATCACGTCTGTTTAAATCATCGTCTAACTTTATAACTTGGTCTCCATAAATTTAAAACAATAGCATGCCATCAATTAAGTCAATTCTCCTACTCTTCATACTATATTCAAACCTTAACGTAAGCCAACTTTTTGGTCAAGGATTCGAAGGATATTACCAGTATCCTGATATACATCAGAACACAATTGTGTTCACGGCAGAAGGAGATCTTTGGAAGGTATCTATTGATGGAGGATTAGCGCATCGATTAACGACACATGCAGAACAAGAGCGCTATCCTGTTATCTCTCCCGATGGTAAGACAATCGCTTATTCTGCCAGTTATGAGGGCCCGACAGAGGTCTATACTATCCCTATAGATGGTGGGTTGACTACTCGATGGACTTATGAATCAGACGGCTCAACGGTCACCAGTTGGACCCCTGATGGTCACATCGTCTATCAGACATGGGCTTTTAACAAGCGCCCTGACGAACAGCTAGTCACTATTAACATGGATACTAAGGCAAAATCAGTGGTGCCACTTTATCAGGCCAGTGAAGGAGTACAGCGTGCAGATGGCACCTGGTTCTTCATACGTCCCTCCGATCATGGAGATGCCGCTAAGCGATACGTGGGTGGTACAGCACGACAGATCTGGAAATTCGACGGTATCAACGAGGCAATTAAACTAACCACTGAGTATGAGGGTGAGAGTTTTCATCCGATGTGGCATAATGGGCGAGTTTATTTTATATCTGATAGAGATGGAATCATGAACATTTGGTCTATGACGGCTGATGGAGAGGACCTCCGGCAACATACCACTCATGATGAGTTTGATATCCTCCATGCCAATGTAGACAATGGACGAATTATATACCAGCATGGTGCTGATCTCTGGCTTTTGGATATCGCCACTGGTGATTATAACAAAGTTAATATCACCTTGGCCTCAGACTTAGAGCAGCTAAGAGAAAAATGGGTAGAAAACCCAGCAAGTTATATCACTGCTGCACACCCAGACCCAGAGGGAGATAAGGTAGTCATCACCGCCAGAGGTCGAGCATTCGTTGTACCTGCTAAGACAGGCAGATCAGTAGCCTTTATAGAACAAAAAGACGTACGATATCGTGATGCGGTATTTTCTCATGACGGTAAAGATATCATCACTCTCTCTGATGAGAGTGGCGAATTTGAGTTTATCAAGTTTGCAGCTGATGGTTCTGGAGATATCGAGGCATTAACCACTGATGGAAACATACTGAGATATCAAGGCATTACTTCTCCTGATGGCAAATGGATAGCCTATGATGATCTGGAATCTAACATGTATGTACTACAGGTTGCAACAGGCATCAGCAAGAAAGTCTCCACTAATCAAGAAGGCATTAGAGACTTTTCTTGGTCTCCGGACAGCCAGTGGCTGGCATATGTACAGGCTGCGGCCAATACCATGACACAGATCAAAGTATTCAATGTCAATAATGACTCTTCATTTGACCTCACCACAGATAGAGCCAATAGTTTTAATCCATCTTGGAGTCCTGATGGTAAGTTTATATACTTCTTATCTGATCGCAGTTTTACAACCTTAGTAGGAAGCCCTTGGGGTACCCGCCAACCAGATCCCTATTGGGACGCCAGCGAAAAAATCTATCATGTCGCACTCAAAAGAGATTCAAGATCACCATTCAGAGAGCAAGATGAATTGATGAATCTCAAGGACGATAAAGAGGAGTCCAATGAAGAAAAGAAAGAAGAAGAAAAGTCAACCAAAGAAAAAACAGACAAAACAGATGATAAACTGGTAGTAAACATCGATACTGATGGCATCCAGTCCAGAATCATCGAAGTACCCGTCGCTGCAGGAAACTACTATGGTCTCGCAGTAAATGATAAGGCTGTATACGTG
>CAZJHC010000298.1:0-4994 GCA_964545645.1 uncultured Saprospiraceae bacterium | reverse complement strand
GGGTATGCGTAACCGCTTTGGGCATTTGCCTGATCAGTCTATGCATGAAAAAACTGCTGTGCCGGCGTTGATCCATGAGATCTATACCTTCCTGCGTCAAGCAGACTCAGTAGAGCTCAATGATTTATATCGTCGGCTCGATGCAGGTGAAGCCGTGCAACAGCTCATTGATGATCATGAGACCCATATTGTACCAATCATAGCAGATATAGATGCTGGCTTTGGCAACGAAGAAGCGACCTATCTATTGGCCAAGAAAATGATCGAAGCAGGAGCTTGTGCTATACAGATAGAAAATCAAGTGTCCGATGCTAAGCAGTGCGGACACCAAGATGGAAAAGTAACTGTTCCTCATGAGGACTTCATCGCTAAACTACAAGCTATCAGATATGCGTTCCTTGAGTTGGGTGTCGAAGATGGCATCATCGTGGCTCGTACTGACTCAGAAGGCGCTGGATTGACCCAAAAGTTGCCTGTATCTCAAACCCCTGGGGATTTGGCATCTCAGTATCTTGAGTTTGTAGATGGTGATGAAGTGACCCTATCAGAAATAGATGATTATGATGTACTCATCAAGAGAGATGGTAAGCTCATCCGACCTAAACGATTGCCTAATGGCTTGTACAAATTTAAAGAAGGTTCCAATATAGATAGGGTAGTACTGGATTGTATCACGAGCTTACAGCATGGTGCAGATCTTCTTTGGATAGAGACTCCTATACCTCATGTAGGTCAGATCGCACATATGGTTAATCGTATCAAAGAGATATGTCCTGATGCCAAACTGGTATATAATAACTCACCTTCGTTTAACTGGACTTTGAGTTTTAGACAGCAGGCTTATGACCGCATGCTCCACAAAGGTGAGGATGTGTCTGCCTTTGATAGAGCTAACTTGATGGATGCAACCTATGATGATACGCCATTGGCTAAGGCTGCAGATGAACTGATCCAGTCTTTTCAACATGTGGGATCTCAAGAGGCAGGTATCTTTCATCATCTGATTACTTTACCCACCTATCATACCACGGCACTCCAGATGAATGATCTATCTGAAGGGTACTATGGGGATCTGGGTATGCTGGCCTATGTGCGAGGAGTTCAAAAGCAAGAGATTAGAAAAGGGGTGACTTGTGTAAAGCATCAGCGCATGGCAGGATCAGATATTGGGGATGATCACAAGTCGTTTTTCTCCGGTAAAAATGCCCTAAAAGCTGGGGGAGAGAAGAATACCAGCAATCAGTTTGAGTAGTATGACGTCATGATGTTTAATATCTTTTTAAAGGCTATGTACTATATAGGGCACATGTTTTTCGTGTGCCTTTTTTTATACATAATTAATCATTGATTATGTCTGTTCAGATTAAGTCTGTTGAGGGTTTTGAGGAGATTGTCCCATGTGATGTAGCCCATGTCATCCTCGGGGATTACCTTAATTATCATCATCAATATAAACACATCAGTAAGAGGACAAGAATAAGATTTGAGCGTAGAGATTGGGAAGGAATTCAAAAAGACTACAATGAAAGAATTGTGCGATATACTCAGAGTGTAGACACTATTAGTTCGAGGACACAGACACTCCTATAGCGGTCAGTTGGTTGTGCAGTGGTCATAGAAATAGGACAGCAGATAAAATCTTTTATAGCCGCATTAAAAAACGCTCAGAATATTTTATTTGACTTAATTATCGCAACCACTGATCTGCACCTCTAACACAGCTTGATCTGCGACCTCAAAATTAAAATCTAATACAATACTTTCACCAGCATCTAAGACAGTAGAATCTCCTACAATGCCATCTGTAGAAATTTCATTTGAAACAACATATGCCCCAGAAGATAATGCCCCACTCAACGATAGGTTCTCAATACACCTATATTCATAAGCTCCATAATCGTAAGGGGCATCCCTTTTGGCTCCAGCGATATCATTGATTATATCTATTACTTCATCCTCGCAGTTATTATAATTGGTTTCCTCTCCCCGATCTATCAATGGAGAAGAAAGTCGTAGTCTAAAATCATTATTCAATGTATCTACGAATTGAGGATCAAGGCCATATATCATGTCCCCAAAACAAGAAAAATTACCAGGGATCCCAATTTCAGCGCAGCTAATATGTTCTTGAATGGCGCAACCAAAGAACTCCATACTAGCATTACTACCTACTAAAAAAAAAGTACCGAAACCAGTAGAGCCAGAAGAAACTGATTGAAACATTCGAATGGCGATTGGACCTCCGTCGCTCGCAGGGGAGGCCTGTAAAACACCACCAAATGCATCAGCAGTATTATTTACAAAAGTACAATGATTGAAATCAACATTAGCAATTCCATTAACTGCTGATGATATACTAATTGCTCCACCGGATGCGTCAGCAAAATTATTGTTAAAAACACAGTTAACCACATTCATGTTGATGGGTTCTGTAAATGGACGCACTGATATTGCTCCAGCGATTGACTCGGACTCATTGTCATCAAAGATGCATTGATCTATTAAAACACATAAGTTGCCTTGGAGACTTGTGGTTAACCGCATAGCCCCACCACTATTCGCAGATCTGTTATTTGTAAAGGTGCACTTTAAAATATCCAAAGACAGATCTCCATCTCCAGAACGAACGAAGAGACCACCACCAAAGATATTATTAGAACCCGTGCTTCCGTTCGCATATCCATCCCGAATCACTAAACCACTTAAAATCACTCTCTTTCCTCCTGCAATGGTCATCACGTTGTAAGAATTGTCACTAAGATCTGGAATTCCTCCTGTAAGGGTTGTGATAATTTGATCAGTGTCTTGCTCTTCTAATGACGTAGCGCCTATTGGCAATCCCCCGTAAATGCTAATGGATTTTTCAATATAAAAGGTCGCTACTTGTGCCGAATCAGCAATGATACAAGAAGAATTAAATTTAGGCTTGTACGTTCCTTGGGATATCCATATTTCATCTTCATCGGATGCTTGACATAAAGCGAAGGACAAGGACTCAAAAGCAGAGCTCCAATCGCAGCCATCATTAGCATCATTTCCCTGGTCACTTACGTAAATTCGTTTAGCTTGAAGGTTTACAACACAAAATACGAGAAGGATAACATGTATTAAACGCATGAAACTATGATTTGATCACAAAAGTAGCGTTGCAATAACTTAGGTCAGCTATACTGTAGTGTAGTTTTTCAAGCCTCTTTTTAATAATAATAACTCGTAAATCAACGAAGTCGCACATTTTGGGATTAACTATCAGACGTCATTGCCAAATACCATTTTGGTTTTGAAAATTTGCTACGTGAAAATAACGTGATGGTGCAAAGACAGGTTCTAAAGCTACATTTTACTGGGCGCTAATGCTCCTTTGGATATTGTACTTTTTTATTTTTGAAAATAGGGTCGTCGGTCGCATATTTAAAATATGAGCAGCACCTTTTTCACCGCTGACTCGCCAGTTGGTATGTTGTAATATTTGGATGATGTAGTTGCGCTCATGAGTTGCGAGAGAATCAAAAACTCTTGTTGGTGCAATCTGTGTTGGTTTAGTGAGTTCGGTAATGTTTAGCTTGCCATTGATAGAAGTGATAACTCCTCCTTCGATTAGGTTCTGTAGTTCTAACAAGTTTCCAGGATAATGATGTTTGATCAGTTTATCCATAACCTTTTTGGTAATGTTTGTAATGGGCTTTCCGAGCTTTGTGCCCATTTTTTCTGCGTAGTATTGTACCAAAAGTGGGATGTCTTCTTTGCGTTCTCTTAGGGGGATACTTTCTATAGGAAAAGCGTTGAGGGCAAAAAATAAGTCCTCTCTAAATCGATTAGAAGCTATCTCCTCTGTTAGGTTTTTCTTGGTACTCGCTATTATTCTTACATCCACTTTGATTTGGGTATCAGATCCTATGCGCTCGTAGATACCCTCATCCATAGCTCTGAGTAATTTAGGTTGTACTTGTATCGGCAAGTCGGCTATCTCATCTATCAGTATAGTACCTCCGTTGGCGAGCTCTATTTTACCCATTTTAGTTTGGAGTGCACCGGGAAAAGCTCCTTTATCGTGACCAAATAGTTCACTCTCTATAATTGATGCTGGGATATTGGTACAACTAAACTTTATGAATGCTTTATTGGATCTATTACTTAACTGGTGGATAGTTCGTGCTAACAGTTCTTTATCTGTTCCGCTTTCACCTTTGATAAGTACAGTTGATTTAGTGCTGGCGACTTGTTCTACCTTATTGAGTACATGTTGGTATTTTTTGTTTGCGGTAATGATGTCACCGACATTGTAGTTTAGTTTGATTTCTTCATTGAGATAGTTGTTTTCTGCCTCCAGTTTTTCTTTAAGTTCTTTGATCTCTAACAATGCTCCTCTTAGTGCGGCTTCTTTTCTTTTTCTAACTGTAATATCCCTGACAAGAGATGCAGAGTATTCTCTACCTTCAAATTGTATAAAATTTGAATGTACTTCTACATCCACCTTTTTGCCATTTTTGTTATAGTGAGTTGTTTCTGTTACGAGTTGCTTTTCAGTTTTTAGTCGGAGCCAAGATTTGTTAAACTCGTCGGGTGTCATACCATCATAGAGATTGGTTATTGACATGTTTAAGAATTCTTCCTGACTATAACCATATTTTGTGATTGCTGATTCATTGACATTTTGAATCATACTATCTGAGTCTACCCAAAAAATAGAGTCGCCTACGTTTTGTATCGTAAATTCTGAAAACCTTGCTATTCTATCTTGTTCTTTTCGTTTGGTAATATTCCTAATAATGGCGCAGCAGTATACCTTGTTATTGTGGGTTATAAAGTTATCTGTAATGTCTACTGGAAATAGGGTGCCGTCCTTTTTTCTGTGAATACCCTCAAAAGATGAAGGGTCGAGTTGTTTATTTTTCCAATGCTCTTGCCAGATGTCTTTGTGCATATTAGGATTAAGATCAAAGACACTCATTGATAATAGTTCTTCTCTATTATATCCCCAATGAGTACAGGCC
>CAZJHC010000297.1:0-4996 GCA_964545645.1 uncultured Saprospiraceae bacterium | reverse complement strand
CAATATGGCTTCGGCCTGTTTAAATATTTTGTCCGAGTTCTTTTTCTCTACCATTTAATACTCTGTAATGCGTTCCCAGTAGTTTTGGTTCTCAATTTCTTCAATTAATTGTAGATAGTTGTCATATCTAAGGTTGCTAATCTCACCACGTTCTATTGCTTCTTTGACAGCACATTTGGGCTCATTGCGATGTGTGCAATCCCCAAACTTACAATCCTTAGAATAATTAAAAAATTCTCTAAAATTGTGAGCGACATCCATGACCTCAAAGTGATTAAAGGCTAAAGTCTTAATACCTGGAGTATCTATCAGTTCTGCACCTTGCTCTAGTTCATACATTTCTGCAAAGGTTGTGGTATGTTGTCCCTTTCCGCTGTGATCAGATAGGTCTTGGGTTCTTAACTCCAACTCAGGATCCAAGGTGTTGATTAAAGTAGATTTGCCTACTCCTGATTGTCCTGAGCATAGAGTTCTGTTGTTCTTAAGGATCTGTCTTAGTTGAGCAAGTCCGTGGTTGTTTACAGAGCTACAAGCAAGGACTTGATACCCTATGTCTTCATAGACCTCCTTGAGATATTGATAAATCTCTTGGTCTTCTTCTTGCCATAAATCAGATTTATTAAAGACAATAACTACCGGAATGTTATATGGCTCTGTCATCAAGAGGAATCTATCTATAAATCCTTGTTTGAGCTTGGGTTCTACTATTGTGATAACCACTAAGGCCTGATCGATATTAGCTGCGAGCAGGTGCATGAAGTGCTTCTTACGTGGAGACTGCCTAACGACATAGTTCTCCCTATTAGAGATCTCTTGGATGATGGCATACTCGCCATCAACAGTGAAGGAGACTTCATCGCCAACTGCCACAGGGTTGGTTAACTTATAACCGTCAAGTTTGAATTTTCCTCGGATGATTCCCTGATGTATTTCACCAGAGGCATGTTCTCTTATGACGTAAAACTTGCCTGTTGACTTAGTTATAGTTCCTTTTCTCACTGAGTAGATTTTGACCAATTTAGCACCTCTTCTTGCTCATATTGAAGGACTCTGGCATATAGCTCATCTAGCATTTCAGGTTGCTCTTCCAGTATGTTGCCAATGACTATCATGTTTGGGCTAGCGGCTAAGACGTTGTTTAGTTTTTGCAGGCTTCGGATTCCTCCTCCTACGATCAGTGGGATATTAAGAGCTTTTTTAAGATGAACAATGGTCTGACTATGAATGGTATCAGATGCACCACTTCCTGCCTCTATATAAAGACTCTTGAGTCCTATCATTTCTCCTGCTAATGAGATGTTGAGTAGCTGGTTTGCTTCGGCGGTATCTATAGGTCTACTCTGGGTCATATCGACAGTACTACTTTGACGATCACCTTTTGTCAAGATATAACCTGTTGATATTATGGGGATGTTTAACGCATGGATTTCTTGAGCACTTTCAATATGTTCTCCGATTAAGTATTTAAAAGAGCTGCCGGAGATGATACTAGGTAGCAGGATATAATCCGCATATGGTGAGAGTTGATTCCTGTGGCCAGGAAACAGCATGATCGGCTGTGGACAAGTAGACTTAAGTTTAATAATTAAATCATCAATGTTAACCTTGTCCTCAGTACTTCCTCCAACTAATATGATATCTCCCTTGCCAGAGGTTAGCACCTCTATCAGAATTGGTAGCGACGGGAGATGTTGTTTCTCTGGGTCTATTAAAACGGCCAAAGAAGGTCTCCCACTAACTAAAATATCATGAAGGCCCATATAAGGCTCAAAGTTAGCTTTTTTATGTTGTCGCTTTATTGAAAAAAAGGAGGTCCCATTGACTGAAACCTCCTTTTATAAGAACTAGTGATTGTATGTATTTTTTAGATGGAGATGTTGTTATAAAAGGTTTCTCCAAGAATGGATACCTCGATTAAATAATCACCTTTTTCTGCGGCAGAAAAGTCTATCTTTTTTGAAATAGTAGGGAGATCATTATAAACCTGATTATAGTAGTATTCTCCATTCTTAGTTATGGTGATATTGACAGCTTTGTTCAAGGCTAATTGGTTGAAGTAAACAATCTTGTTTTCTTTTTCAACAATGGTAGGCTTATAAACTGTTTTGGCTTTATCAAAGTATTTTACCTCGGCATCAGTGAGTTCAAATTTGATGACCTCAATGCTCATGGCATCCTCTAGAATCAATTCATATGACCCAGGAGTTAACTGACTTAGATCATATTTTTTAATGGCCAGATTTGACTGAGCGATTTTCTCAAAATATACAATGGCTCCTTCTTGATCCTTGATCTTGCATGTAGCATGATCTCCGGATAGATCAGAGATATCTACAACGATCTTCCTATCCTCGGTAGTAGTGATAGTGGCCGGAGAAGATGCAAAGCCTTGTACACTAAATGAAGACAAGATGATGACGACTGATAAAATAGTTTTGCTCTTCAGATTAAAAAATACCTTTTTCATAATAATGACTTTAAAATGATTAAATAAACATGATTTAATTCCTTAGATAACAATGGAGATCATACACTTATGTATACTGCGTTTTGCATCATATTATCCTATTTTATTACAGAGGATAGGATTGATGACAATTCAGCTTATATGGTTCAAATATTAGTCAATTTATCTGTTGACCCATTTTTGGTTTTTACCGTTTTGTTATATCTAACAGCTTATAATCTTGCTTTTGTTTAATCCTTACTATTAAACAAGTTTGCCTGCATTTGAATGATTTAAGAGGCTTTGAACCTCACCAAATGGCGTATTTCAATTTATAGAACTTTTTAAAATTTGTTACGGGTAAGTGAGCGATAGATTATCGATCAAAATACAATGGGATAAATAGATAGGAAAAAGCAATCACTATTCTGATCTTATACGATTTCTGACAGCATAAAATAGAATGTGATTGCATCATTAATAAAGGTGGTAAAAGGGTGATTACATTGTTATGTTGATGTGTTACCTAGTAGTTATACTGTGTTCTTACAAGTTATAGCGATTATTATTGATATATTAGTCTTATCTGCATTTGTCCATCACTTGTCTATCGATGTTTGTCGATTATTTAATATTTATTGATCAACTTGGATGAGTTTATACAATGTCTTGCCACTTAAATACCCTTAATTGACAAAGATTCAACTTTTTTTTACAGTTGTATTCTGCTCTTTCGTCCATCCATTGATGGGGTCAGAATCAAGTACTATAGATCAATCCTTAACCAGACAAATAGACACATCTTTCATAATGTATACTGATCATCAGTATGAGCAGATGAGTAATTATTTGGAACAAATGGATGTCTCTTCAACAGAGAATGATTCTGTGCACCTAGATTATTTCTATGCATTGTCAATGTCGTATGTACATCAGCGTAGATATGATGAGTATTTCGAAGCTATAGTTAATGGGCTCATGTTAGCCCAAGAATCTCAACATAGATGGATGCTCTTATCTTTTTATAGAGAGTTTGCCTCATTTCATGATGAGCACTTGGATGATTTTGATAGTTCGCTCAAGTATTTTGAAGAGGCAATCAAATATTTGGATGCTGTCGATAGTCTGAGCAAAACGGGGCTAATGATGGACATAGGACTCACTTGTGCTAATGCTAAAGAATTTGATAAAGCGGCAGAGTTTTATGAGCAGGCTTTTGCCTATGTGCCCTCATGGGATAGCATTATTATCTATGATGTGTATTCGTTTTATACTCCATATCTACTCGAAATTGGCAAGCCAGATAGTGCGATTAAATATGCTACTTTGGCATATGATAAATGGAAATCTGTTGGGTTTACGGGTGGAGCGATTGAGTCTGCTTGCGATTTAGCCCAAGGGTACCTTGACGTCGGACTGCCTTCAAAGGCTCTTGAATATGTAATGCTCGCTGAGAGTGAAGCAAAAGAGTATGATAATATTCACTTTTATGCTGATGTGCTTGAACTACAAGCAGAAGTGCAAGAGGCTAATGGGTTGCTGTTAGAAAGTCAAAAAACCTACCGTGAGTTATCAACAATCCAGGATAGCATAGAGCTCATAGCTAAGAACGATAAAATTGATGAGATAAGGATTGATTTTTTAACATCTAAATTTAAAAGTGAAATAGAGTCGATCAATGCATACAATCGCTCATTGACAGCGATGATAAGCAAAGAAAGAAATGCTTTTAAATATGCTATTTCTTTATTGGGAGGCATGCTGATTCTTATGGGATTGTTCTTTGCTCGCAGGAAGAAGAGATTGACAATGTTAGCGGCAAATCTTGAATCGACAAAGTCTGAATATGAGAATCTCAAGAAACAATATCATATCAATATAGCTGAGCTAGAATCCAATAAAAGAAAGCTGACAAGCAACGCACTTTTCTTAGAAAAAAAGGATGAGACCTTGCGAACACTAAGAAAGATCCTTTTAGAAATGAAAAGTCATGAAGGGTATGATGTAAGCAAGAAGCTGTTTTCGGCAACCAAGTTAGCAGAACAGAGTATCAAGATTGACAACAACTGGGAATCCTTCAGATATTTTTTCGAACAAGTTTTTCCTTCCTTCAATAAGGTGTTAATAAAACGATACCCCGAGCTTAATCCTAATGAACGTAGGATTCTCTCATATATAAAAATGGGATTAACTGATAAGGAAGCCTCAAGGCTCCTAGCCATTAATACTGCGTCCTTCCAAAAAAGCAAGTATAGATTAAAGAAGAAGCTGAATATACGCCAAGAAGGAAGCCTAAATGATATCGTCCAGGATCTTGACTTAGCAACCATTACCGATTGATTATTTTGTCTTGTCTAAAGAGAATAACATAGTGTCAAAGATTCTCCTAAGTAGGCCGATTGGCGATCATTATTGTTCAGCTGAACACATCATATAATAGAGCACAATCATACCTAAGGCTTTAACTATAGATAAGGTAATTACACTATTTGATCTACGACAATGGCGAAGAATGAAATATTATATCTGCTAATGTGGCAACGATATATA
>CAZJHC010000296.1:0-5021 GCA_964545645.1 uncultured Saprospiraceae bacterium | reverse complement strand
ACCTCTTCTTTCATTGTAGCAGGCAATTGATCATATCCATCTTTTGCTCCCAAAATCATACCTGCTATGGCGCCCACCGTATCATTATCTCGGCCATAGTTAATTATAAATTGAAGGGTTTTTTCAAAATCTCCCCCTCCAAATAAGAGTCCAGCATATAGAATTTCCCATATCTCACCGGCATGGAAGGCTATTAGTCGCTGATTTTCTTCGAGCGCCTCGTAGATCGTCTCTTGCTGAAACCATTCCAGGTCGCTACCAGGATAATTCGTGGGTATTTTAAGTTTCACAGAATCTTTATGTAATACGACAGCCGCTCCTTCTGGGATCTTGGCTATAGTAATGCTATCGTTGAGTATGAGAGATTCGGACAGTTCGATTTCGTCAATCTCAAATGCTCCCAAAACATAATCATGAGTAGTGTTTGCAATCGCATGGGGTATACGGGCAATTAAACGACTGTCCTGATAACCATAGGGATCTATATAGGCCTGAGTAGCTAATATCGAATCCATGTTTTGGGTATGTAATGCCATATGAGTCATAGCAGCTGCTATGCTTGATATATCGCGGGCGTAGCCTATATCAAACAGTGTGTGTTCATAAGCCATATTATAGGCTTCTGTTGCGTTAGGAGCTATGAGGCCAAACATAGGCGTGTAAAGCAGTCCCGCACAACTCATTTCTCCTCCATAAAATCGATCGCGCACTTGCTCATATTTCGCATCGCTTTCTCGATAAGCGAGAGCTACCCTGGCCCATTCCTTAATCCAATCAATTTTTTCAATGCGTACATCTAAACCATCTGGTTCTGTTAGTAGCTCGTTATCAGATAGTGTGCCTACTTGATGCTGATAATAATCAATGATGAACTGGGCAAAATTCTCTCTGTTAAGTCTTGATCTATTTTGATCAAAATATTGGGTAAGCATATACTTCCACCGTGTGTCATCGGTAGTTGACCCTGCGGGCAAATTATGTCCCCAAGGGCCTTCTGGGGATTGGAGCATTAATGCTGGAGTAAGCCCCTCTATATAGCCGTAGCGCTTTTGGATGGCGGTTCGATCCCACATTTCTGTGGAAACACCCATAGCATCTCCAATAGCAGAACCTACTAACGCTCCAAGAACCTTATCATGATAACGTTCTTTGCTCATACTAATCCCCTCAAACCCATATGTGACTACTTTGGGATTAGGAATAGATACCTCCTCGGTCTTTGGAGCACAGCTTGCTATGACTATACCTACAATAAAAAGGCAACTGTAACCAAACCATAATTTTCTCTTCTTCACTCGGTCTTTATTTTTCATGAATAATCAGTAAGCTGTGTTGACTTCAAAATAACAAACACTCGATCATTTAATGACATCAACTAAATGACATGTGATTTTGTTAGTTGATCCGATCCAAATTTAGTTGAAATGTCATATCATCTTCGACTATGAGCATTTCTACCACCAATCGATCAGCTGTGATTGATCAGACTGTCAGGATAGATTCATCGGACTCATCCCCTTCATTTGGTAGTAGCTTATATTTAGTATCATTATCATCACCATTGTATGCCCAGGTAATCGTATGTGGGATATCTTCTGAGGTACCATCTACTCTGACAAACTTAGTAGTCATAGAGTAATCATCATGAAACACCAACTCAAAATGACTTCCTCCAAATGATTGATAAAACTCAGCCAAAGACTGGCTGGTCTCTGGCGTAACGACTATGCCAGATTTATCACATCTCCAATGACCTTATAAAGTAGGTCCGGTGCATGAGATAAAAACGACTATAAAAGATAGGTACAATAGGTTTTTCATAATCAGGTAGTTGTTGATGAATACTAAAATATAAAATCAAGAAAATGATAATCTACAAATCCAACTTAATATCCTTCTTCACTTCATGATATCGCAAGGTTGCAGATATGCAGCGCTTGAGTTCATCTTCAGGAACTGGGCTATTTAAGTCAAATATAATCGCACGTTTACCCTCGAAGGTAAATGCCTCACTAAAGACCATCCTAAACGTCTCAACCAATCTCGTCGAACAACTGAAATACATCGCATACTGCTCTGGGCTCTTTGGCTTCCAATCCATCCTAAGCGTACTCCCCTTCTCGGTGATAAAGCTGGGCTCACCCCATTTGAGTGTTTCCTCAATCGCAGTAATACCACTTTCTTGAGCCGTCTGATGAACAAGAGATCTCAGATAAAACATCTTATCCCTTATGTGATCAGGATATGATCTCATTTTATCATCAAAGGATGCTGAAGATTTAATATCTAAGACTTTCATGACATAAGATGATTTGAATAACGTCAAAATAGTAAAACATGGAGTCATTACGTACCTTAACTAAATCATAAGGATAATTCGACAACAATAATCTGTATACTGTATTCAATGCATGTGATAAATAGTAAGTTTCTCAGTGGTCTCTTGGTTATGATATTGGTCTTAGCCAATATTTCGATGCACGCTCAAGATGAAGACAAGCCAATGTATTGTGTATTGAATTGCGATGCCAACATACACATTGAAAATAAAAACCTCGTCTATAGCTATTTGGATAGTGACAGTATCAAGCAGGTAGCCGAAACGCTGCCCGTCTTAGATTTTCCAATCAGATTTGCGTTTGTAACTGAGGACACAACAAGCTTGAACTATCCAGATCAGACATTTCTGGCTGGTGTAATCGAGAATCTAAACCATGCCTATGCCAATACAGGTGTGAAGTTTAGCATAGCGGAGCTTGCCAAAATTCAATCAGAAATCAAGCTTGAGGAACTCTCCGCAAATGCCTTTCAACTCTATGATAACTTCTCATTTCAACATGATCGTCAAGATATAATCACTGTCTATATACTCGATTACGCCAGAGATTTCTGCAGGACTACAGCGACTTCTATTAGTTGTTCCAGAGTCGGTGGATTTTCTTATGTGCTGTCAGGCCTGACTAACAACCTCGTTTTAAGTCAGTTTGATCTTAAAAACCCAATCATAGTGGCTCATGAGTTTGGTCATTTTTTCGGACTATATCACACCTTTGAAGAGCATCTTTTTGGTAAGGGAAGTTTTGATTCTGACGAGTGTCATAGGACGGGGGATTTGATTTGCGACACGCCACCAGACCCGGGTACGGCCTTTGAGATACATGTCAATTATGCTACTTGTGAGATGATCGGTTTTGAGGATAATAATGGCAACACCTATCAACCGCTCATTAATAATTACATGGCCTACTATAAACCTTGCTATCTCAAGGAATTTCAATTTACCCAGCAGCAAGAACTTGTCGTAAGATTGGCCAGTAATCTCCAGATGAGAAAAAAATTCAGTCGACAGTAGTAACCAATAGTTCAATTTGGTCATGGACTATAGGTCTAAAGTCCCAAACATAATTATGATTAAGTCCATACAACCATTAGGCTTTCCTTGGCAGACCCAAGATCCATTTCTATTTTGTGCATATCACAAAGACCACTACCCTGCTGGCAATGAGGATATGACCATAAGTCCAGAACAGTTGATAGGACGTAATGTGGGTTCTGATTTTATGCTCAAGGATAACTTTAGGATGTACCATGGCAAGACGATTCCTGGATTTCCCTATCATCCTCATCGCGGCTTTGAGACGATCACGATTAACTTAGAAGGTGTAGTGGATCATTCAGACTCCATGGGAGCCGCTGGGAGATTCACTGGCGGCGATGTGCAGTGGATGACTGCTGGCAGAGGGGTATTGCACTCCGAGATGTTTCCATTGATCCATACTGACTCGACCAATCCTCTTGAGATGATGCAAATATGGCTAAACCTCCCGAGCAAGTCTAAAATGGTAGATCCACACTTCAAGATGCTCTGGAAAGAAGACATCCCCATCCTGCGACACAAGGATAGCTCTGATCACACTACAACTATACGCTTGGTGACCGGATCCTTGGGCTCTTTGAAAGCTCTTGATCCGACTCCTAACTCTTGGGCTGCCAACCCTGACCACGCCGTCTGTATCTACACGATCAAGATGGAGGCACATGCTCAATGGGTCATGCCTAAAACTACGGCTGCTGCTAATCGAACACTCTACTACTACAATGGCACAGGCATGAGTATAGCAGATCAAATAATACAAACTAATCATCTCATACAGCTAGAGGCGGATCACGAAATCACCCTCCATAATGGTGAAGCTCCAAGTTATCTATTGGTCCTCGAGGGCGTACCGATCAATGAGCCTGTTGTACAGCATGGTCCATTTGTCATGAACACACAAGAAGAAATCCAACAGACCATGAGAGAGTACGGGCGCACACAATTTGGCGGTTGGCCGTGGCCAGCGACTGAATATGTACACTCCAGAGATAAAGGTAGATTCGCTCTACATAGTGATGGCCGTGAGGAAATCAAAGAAGCGCTACATTAGCACTAGAACTAAAGACTCTGCAATTGAACCTCATGCTGCGTTTTATACTATTGTATAGTTTAGTAGCTATCCTCTGCGGTTGTGGAGGTATTAAGAGTACTGAGACTATTAAAAACCCTTTTCCCTCATTTGATGGGATCAATATTGCCTATGATGATGAGGGATCTGGAATTCCTGTATTCTTAATTCACGGATTCATCAATGATAAAAATTCATGGGGTCGATCTGCTCTAAAGAAGCAACTCATAGACCAGGGCTATCGAGTCATCATCCCAGACTTACGTGGCAACGGTGATTCTGACAAACCTCATGACCCAATAGCCTATAAAGACGACGCCGAGATAAAAGATCTCATCGCACTTGCCGATCATCTCAGTATAGAGTCTTATATGGCTGTCGGTTATTCGAGAGGATCAATAGTCTTGAGTAAGCTTTTAATATCCGATGAGCGAATTACAAAAGCGGTCATTGGTGGAATGGGTTTTGACTTTACGAATCCAGAATGGGAGATACCAGGGGCTTTTGCAGAAGCTTTTAGCGGCAGAGCAGAATTAACTGATATGACACGTGGTGCAGTGGAATACGCCACCTCCA
>CAZJHC010000295.1:0-5029 GCA_964545645.1 uncultured Saprospiraceae bacterium | reverse complement strand
GTATCATTTACTAATTTCTATGATCGCTATAGTTCTGAGGCTATTACCCAAAGATCATAGATACAAAAGATGGATCGACCAACGCTCGACACCAATACTGAGAAGTTCAATAGATACTGGTAAAGCAAATCTGCTCATTATCTGTCCTTCACTCGGCGAGTATGAGATAGTGAAAGAATTGATACAGCAGGTTCAAAGTGCATTTAATATTCATTTGAGCTTTTTTTCTGAATCAGGCTATATCCGTGCTCTAAAAAATGATGATTGGCAAAGCCTTACTTATACTCCGCTCGATGTAAAAGAGGATGTTGATCAATTCCTTAAGACTATAGCGCCGGAGCAAGTCCTTATTTGCACCAATTTTCTCTGGCCTCAATTATTGAAATCTATCCAAACCATGAACCTCCCACTGAGCTTGATCGAGTTTAATCCCAAAGTTCAAAGGTGGTATCAACGATCATGGTTGAGACATTGGAAGAATCGTCTATCAGCCCTAAAAATGATCTCTACATCTGATGAACTGACCTATGTTTATATGCATCGACATATAAGTAAAAACAACATCCTCAAAACGCTACCGATCAGATTGGCAACAATAAAAAAATACAGAGAATCAGCGTGGTCTGATCCGATCATAACAAAGTTTTGTAACGCCAAGAAAGTTTTACTTATAGGCAGCGCACATCATAGTGATCTATCCATAATCAAGGATTTGGACCAACATATACTCGAGCACTACAAGGTAATCTTGACACCTCATAATATCACAAGCAAGACTATTGCAGATATAATCAGTGTCTTTCCTCAAAGCATCAAGTATAGTGACCAGACCATCGATGATCAAGCACAGGTATTAATCATTGATGAGCTCGGCATATTAAAATATGCCTATCGTTATGCATCCATCGCATATATAGGAGGAGGCTTTGACAAAGGCATTCATAATGCGAGTGAGGCGGCTATCTATAGTATACCGATCATTTTTGGACCAAACTATCATCAGTTTTCAGATGCAAGAGCTCTTGTCAGATCGGGACAAGCACTATCCATAGAAGATAGTGCTCAATTAGAAAAAGCGCTAAGCCAGCATAACCCCAACAACAAGTATCCTTGGAGCTCGAAGGCCAATGAAATAGATAATGATCTTGCCCAGGTTGTTGCTCAACTTAAGTCCTAGAGGAGTTTATTCAAAGACTCTTCTAATATTCTAACCCTCTCCTGTCCGTCGTTGAGCTTGTTCCGTTCATTGTTGACAACAGCCTCAGGCGCATTGTTCACAAAACGCTCATTACTTAACTTCTTTTCTACAGAGATGACAAAACCTTTAGCATAATCGAGTTCTGATTGAAGGCGCTTAATCTCTTCTTCTACATTGACCTCTATATCAAATTGAAGAAAATACTTCTCGTTGTCAGACATGAAGGATGATCCATTAGTTGGTAACTCATCGACGATATTGACCTTGTCGATGAAGGCCATCTTCTTGAGTAAGTAAAATAAATTAGTACTTTCTAAGAAATTTTGTTCTCCTTTCTCGATATATAGATGCAACTGCTCTTTGGGCTTCAACTGATTAGAGTTGCGAGTATCTCTAACTTTAGTAACAAGGCGCTTCAATGTTTCAAAGTTACTCAATAGTACATCGTTGACTTCGCCAGGTATCGGTGAGCTCGCCTTGATGCAATCATCTCCAGGTTTACGATCTTTGATATTATGCCATATCTCCTCCGTAACAAATGGCATCAGTGGGTGCAACAGAATACAAATATTTTCGAAAACGTTGAGCACGGCTTTTAAGGTTCCTCGATCTATGGGATCCCCATAATTTGGTTTGATCATCTCGAGATACCATGCACAGAAGTCATTCCATATAAAACTATATAGCCTCATGGTCATATCCGAGAGACGATACTGTTCATAATCTTTTTGAACCTCAGCAATAATCTTATATAATTGATTATAGATCCATTCTGTAGCATATTTGTTTGCTTTAGGCATTGCTGCAGATGTGTCAACCTCCCACCCTTTAATAAGTCTGAGGGCGTTCCATAGTTTATTACAAAAGTTACGCCCTTGCTCACACAACTTCTCTTCGAAGAGCAAGTCTCCTCCGGCAGGTGAACTTGACATGACACCAAATCTTACTCCATCAGCACCATAATCTGCCATCAATTGAAGAGCATCGGGGCTATTGCCTAATGATTTACTCATCTTCCGACGTTGTTGATCTCTCACCATACCTGTAAAGTATACCTCCCTAAAGGGCATCTCTTCTTGCCATTCGTATCCTGACATAATCATCCGTGCGACCCACAAGAAGATAATGTCCCAACCAGTTACCAATATGGCCGTCGGATAATAATATCGCAGTTCTTCTGAATTGAATCCTCCAAAGCATGTTATAGGCCATAGCCATGAACTGAACCATGTATCCAACACATCATCATCCTGTCTCAAGTCGCCAAGGGTTATAGTTTCTCCATGCTTTTCTTGAGCCTGACGCAAAGCCTCCTCAGCAGTTGTGGCTACAAATACCTCTTCATTATAATAATAGGCTGGTATGCGATGTCCCCACCATAACTGCCGAGAGATACACCAATCTCGGATATTTTCCATCCAGTGTCGGTATGTATTTTTCTGTCTTTCGGGATGAAACTGTATATCATCCTTCATAACCGCATCCAATGCAGGCTTGGCGATAGACTGCATATTGACATACCACTGTAATGATAACCTCGGCTCTACCACGGCATTGGTACGCTCTGACCTTCCGACGCTATGATTATAATCTTCTATCAGATGAACAAATCCTTGTGCTTCAAGATCTTTGATTACTTTCTTTCTGGCAACAATCCTATCTTCTCCAATATAGATTTGAGCTGCTTCGCTCAAGGACCCATCAGGGTTAAGGACATCTATGGTTTCCAGATTATGGCGCTTCCCTATTTCATAATCATTGGGATCATGAGCAGGTGTTACTTTTAGCGCTCCGGTACCAAACTCTCTATCGACATAGTCATCAAAAATGATCGGCACTGGTCTATTGACCAGAGGAACGATCACATTCTTTCCTTTGTATTTTTCATATCGCTCATCTTTAGGATGTACTGCCACAGCCGTATCACCCATGATGGTCTCTGGCCTCGTTGTAGCTATAATGATATAATCATCTTCTCCTTCAACTTGATACTTGACATGACACAGTCTCGTAGTTTCATCTTTATGAATGACCTCTTCATTAGACAGGACTGTCTGGCCCTCAGGATCCCAATTGACCATGCGATAGTCTCGATATAGCTTCCCTCGGTTGTAGAGATCCACAAATGCCTGTATGACGGCCTCAGACCTACTTTCATCCATCGTGAAAGCCGACCGCTCCCAATCACAAGATGCTCCGAGTTTGCGCAGTTGCTTGAGGATGATACCACCATACTTATCAGTCCATGTCCATGCATGCTTCAAAAACTCTTCTCTTGTCAAATCAGATTTTTTGATGCCTTGCTCTCGCAACATTCTAACAACTTTAGCTTCTGTCGCTATCGATGCATGGTCAGTCCCTGGCACCCAACACGCATTCTTACCATCCAGGCGAGCCTTACGTATGAGCATATCTTGGACAGTATTGTTTAACATGTGTCCCATATGGAGCACACCAGTCACATTAGGAGGTGGGATGACAATACTATACGACTCTCTGTCATCAGGTTCTGAGTGGAAGTATCCTTGCTCTTCCCAATATGCATACCATTTGTCCTCCACAATGGAAGGATCATATCTTGAGGCTAACTCTTTCATAATGATTGTACTCTTATACTACTACCGAAGATTCTGCTAAAGAAGGAATTTCAATTTGATTTCTTAAGAGATCCTCAAAAGTCTCTCTCTTACGTATCAAGTGCGCTCGCCCCTCGTGGATAAGGACTTCTGCTGGTCTATATCTCGAGTTATAATTTGAGCTCATCTGATAGCAATAAGCTCCAGCATTCATAAAGCATAGGATATCCCCTTCCTGGATCTCGTTGATTTTTCGATTGATACCGAATGTATCCGTCTCACAGATATAACCTACCACCGTATAAATTCGGCTCTTGGCCAAGGGTCTACTTATATTGATAATCCTATGATAGGCGTCATAAAACATAGGTCTGATCAAATGGTTAAGTCCTGAGTCTACTCCTGCGAATACCGTTGACGTAGTCTGCTTGACAACATTCGTTTTGACTAAGAAGTACCCAGCTTCACTAACGAGATACTTACCAGGTTCAAATTTTAATGTTAGCTCTCTACCATACTGACTACAAAATGACTTGAATCTTTTGGTAATCTTAGCTCCTAAGTCTTCGATATCGGTTTCGATACCATCATTTTTATAGGAAACCTTAAATCCACTGCCAAAGTCCAAATAGGTTAAATCAGCAAATGACTTGGCTGCTCTAAATAGTATCTCAGCTCCGTTTAAAAAAACTTCGGAGTCTAATATTTCTGACCCAGTGTGCATGTGTAATCCTTCTACTGTCATTCCTGTGGCTGACACTATACGCTCCACCAATGGGAGCTGATACATCGATATGCCAAACTTGGAATCTATATGTCCAGTTGAGATCTTTGAATTACCTCCGGCCATTATATGAGGATTAATTCTGACACAGATTGGATACTCCGGATATTTCTGTCCAAATTGTTCGAGGATGCTGATATTATCAATATTAATCTTGACGCCTAAACCAACGGCCTCTTCTATTTCTTCTATCGACACACAGTTAGGAGTATACAGTATCTCATCTGGAGTAAATCCTGAATGTAAGCCCAACTTAACCTCTTGGATAGAAACGGCATCCAAACCAGCGCCAAGACCTCTAATCAACTTTAGAATATTTATATTGGTGAGTGATTTACAGGCATAGTTGATCTTGACATCAATGTCCGAAAAAGCACTTATCAATCGTTGATATTGTCTCTTTACTATATCAAAATCATATACATACAATGGGCAATCGTGCTCATGAGCAATGCTCAATACATCAACACC
>CAZJHC010000294.1:0-5037 GCA_964545645.1 uncultured Saprospiraceae bacterium | reverse complement strand
GCTCTAAGGTGGATATCAGGTCCTCCGGTGCAAATGCAATCAGCATATCGAAGTTTGGCTTTGTTCCATTGACATGCAGGTCCAGGGTCATATCATTTTTAGTATCGATGCTTCCTTCTAAATTGAAATCTCCATTCTCCATCTTAACTCCAGAAGGGGCAATCGTCAGCATACCCGAAGTTTCATTGAATACCACATCAGTATGAAACTCAAAGTGCTTATGCTTGATATAGCTGGTATCTCCATCTTGTATGATGTTCAACTCTAACTCTGTATCGATGTGAGTCCTTAGTTCGTCGCCATCAGTCTCTATTGCGCTATCAGCCCAATAAATAAAACTCTCGATATCTAATGCTGTAGCCTCGTCAAGTTGATGGATATCCACATTATGCAGTTTGATATCTTTCAGATGTATATCTAACGGCTCGGTAATTGAGTCTTGTGGTGCAGTATTTTTTCCTGATAGTGCATTAGCAATGTTAGTGCTCCCATCCTTGTGAGTAATGAGATTAATAAAACCATCCTCCACTACTATCTTTTGGATATCATAATGAGCATTGATTAGATCCCAAATGTTGAAGCCTACATAGATGTCAGCCATATCCATGATTACGGGTGCCTGATCCTTCTTGGACTCATAAATCTTGACATCGTCCACCTTGATCGATATATACGGGAAGTTCTCAAATGGAGCGATATGTGACTCTCCTACTGTAATTAAGCCAGAGTATGTTTTATTTAAGGCTTCAATCTCTCCTTGAACTAAGGCGTCTTGCTTGAGATATACTACAAGTGTCAATAGGCCAACCACTAACAATGGAATTCCTATTGTTGTAAGCAATAGCTTTTGCCAAAGTTTCCAACCATGCAGAAATCTAAACTTCATGATAGGTCAAAATTAATAGCTAAACTCTATGAATAATCTCATTCGCTTAGTTGAAACGATACAACAGATTAGAATAGTTTAAGCTCCGAGATGAATTAAGATCAATAGTCTCAATTGGTCAGCACATCAATCCCTTTAATGCCTTCGAGCGTCTCTCCACCGCATTGAATCATGTTATTTTTGAGGTTATCTCGAAGCAACTCAATCACATGTACTACACTTTTTGTACCTAATGCCGCCACTCCGTATAAAAAGGCCCTGCCCAGCAAGATAAAGTCTGCACCAAATCTTAACGCTTTTCGGATATCCAAGCCTGATCTGACACCTCCATCGTAAATGATTGGGATTTGACCATCAACTAATTGATGAATCTGAGACAATACCTCTATGGGTGATGGAGCTCCATCAAACTGTCTTGCACCGTGATTAGACACTACGATCCCATCAATACCGATCTCAATTGCTCGATGAGCATTCTTGGGAAGACTAAAGTGAAAGTATAAGGTCATTCAGATAACTATTAATAAAATTCATATATGATAAATTATAATATTTTTATGGTGTCATAACTTAGCAATTACAATTGATATGATTTTTAAAACCCTATTGGCAGCATTTATGATTATTATCTGGGACCAGCCTTCTCCTGCTGATTGTCCAATTGTATATGATGGTATTGATCTCAAATCTAAGTTATATCGAAAAGAAATAGCTCCTGCTTATTGGTTCTCTTATACACCGTCAGTTCTTAAGAATGAATTAAAAACTCAGCACTTGATAGAAACAGAAGCACAACTTTCGCAGCTTGAGTCTGATAAATATCTCAATCTTAATATTCAAGTATACAGTAAGAAAGCTGTTGACGAGTATGGTCTTATTGAACCTCAAGCTCAATTGGTATTAACAACTATCACTAATAAAAAAATCAAGCTGCTCAGTAGGTCCAAAAGTCAAGCCGTTTTTTCTACTGATCTTAATAAGTACATCTATCCCGTGAGCTACACTTTAGATAAAGGGGCTATTAAGAAATTAGCTAATGACGAAATTGATAAGGTTGGTATACAGTGGTCCTCTGGTTATGAAGAGTATATTGTCTATGAGGTAGACTTCCTAATGAATCAGATAGCATGTCTCAATCAATAAAGTCTAAGACTACCTTAGGTCTTGAAATTCCCACCGATCCAAGGTGGGTAGATCTTACGGCCATATCCTTAGAGGATATACTTACAGATCACGCTTACTGTGAGCAAAAGGCGGCCACCTCTTGCATCAGTCTGATACAGATGTATCCTGAGCTCGACATGCTCGTAGATGAAGTGATGCCCGTAGTTACCGAAGAGTGGGGACATTTTCGTCTCGTCGTAGCAGAGCTCAAAAAACGCAATCTGAAATTGGGGCGTCAGCGTAAAGATCTATACGTCAATGAACTGCTCAAGTATCAAAAGAAAGGAGGAAGCTATGAGGATCGACTCTTAGAGAAACTATTGACCTGTGCTCTGATCGAAGCTCGCAGTTGTGAGCGATTTAGACTATTATCCCTTGGGTTAGATGAGGAGTCCCTTAGAGATTTTTATCACGGTTTCATGGTATCCGAGGCTGGACATTATAAGATGTTCCTCAAACTGGCTAAACACTATTGTGGTGAAGAAAAAGCCATGGCGAGATGGAAAGAATATTTGGCTTTTGAAGCAGAGCTATTGAGTCAGATGACTCCTGATGGGAGTAGGATGCATTAACAAAAGGGAGGAGCTTTGGCTTCATCGGGTTACATTCATTTTTTGCTGACTGTTAGACAAGCGCACAGTAAGTGATTCAGGATCAAATTATTTCTGAGAATCTTGTACATTCATTACTCCTCGTTCTTTAAGGTTCTATTGACGCATAAAAAAAGGGAGCTACTACCTAAAGCAACTCCCTTTCAATATCTTTTTCTTTTTTAGCCTATCTCGAAGTGACCCTTCGTAAGACACCACTCTCATCTACAACAAGCTCAGCATCTGCCCAACCTCTATTTCTTGCTTTTATCTGAGCTTTCTTAGCATCTTCTAATGATTGAAATCCACCTATCACAAAAATGGTCCAATCTCCTTTAGTCCATTGCTCGAGTCTTCCTACATCTTTTATCGCTTCTACATTGAACTGCAAAGGATCATTATATGCACCTAACTTAACTTTGTATTGGCTCTCGGACGCATAGTGATCATTAAACTTATTAGGACTATAAGAAGGATTGTGATCAGTATTGTTGAGCAATTCAAAATTGGAAACACTCAATACATCAGAAGTCACAAATGCATCTCTGAATCCTGCACTCTTGACACTTGGCAAAAGTCCCTCGGCTTCTCCTCTACTATTGTAATAACCCAATCTAATCTTGACAGCACTTGGTTTGAAGAACCTATATAGATTTCCATAATGAGATAAGCCATTGTAATTGGTCATGGCACCCTCTGACTGAGCCAACGAAGCCAACTGAATAAAATATACTTCGGTATTATCATCAACTGGCGTTTCGAAGACTCCAGTGAGCTTGGCTCCTGACAGGTCAAACAAGGCTTCTTCTTCAAAGAGCACTACTTCTGCATCACTGACTGCTACTACTTGTGGTGATGTGTTTTGTTGTTCAGGCGTAGAGACAGATGCCATTTCTACAGGATTATTTTGCTGTACCAAATCATCCAGATTAACTGCTGCAGGTACATCGATAGTCGCTAGTTCTTCAACAGCTTTATTTGACAATGGGTACGCCACGTAGATATCATCCTTACCTCTGCCACCTAATCGATTGGAGCTAAAGTAATATGCTTCAGATTCTTTATCCACAGTAAAGTAATAATCGTCTGAAGGCGAGTTGATTCCTTTACCTACATTTTCTGCTTCTGACCATATAGCATCGTTAACTGATGACTTAAAGACATCATAACCTCCTAATCCCTTCTTATAATCAGAAGAAAAATACAACTGCTCTCCATCATAGTATGGAGTTATCTCGTTGCCTGGAGAGTTTACTGCAGGGCCTAAGTTTTCTGGTACAGACCACTTACCATCTCTGAGATAACTCACATATATATCAAAACCTCCCTGACCTCCAGGTCGATTAGATGAGAAGTATAAGGCACTCCCATTAAATCCTAATGAAGGAAATGCATAGCTATACTCTACTTCATTGTATGGAAAGGGTTTAGCATCTGAAAAATCGCCCGTTGCATCCGTAAATGCAAAATAAATACTCATATCTGATTCATCAGAGAATACGTAATTAGAAGATTTAGTAAAATTGTTTCGTGTAAAGGCTACCATCCGTCCATCTCTCGAATAACTCAACGGCCCTATGTTAAAGAGCTCTTTATGGTCGGGTCTTAAGAATGATACTCTATCCTGACCGATAGTTACTTCTTTGGGGGATACATATAATTGATTACCTCGACGAGTAATATAACTTTCGTTCTTCTTATCATTATCTCTTTTCAAGTCTTCTCTGAATGAAGAGAAAACAATGTTATTCTTAAAAAAGGACACTCCAATATCTGATTCTACAGAATTGCCATCAAAAGGTAGGATATCATATGCATCCTGAGTCTGGAGTAATTCTTTAGCATACTCATTAGTATTAATCCAATAATCTGCTTGTATAGGATTTATCTGGCTATACATAGCATACCAAGAGGATGCTTGACTATAGAGGCCGACTTTTTTAAGAGTATGTGCATAATTCAGTTGATATTTAGAATCCAACTCGTCAGATAAGCTGAATGCTTGTTCATATGCCTTGAGAGCATCCAGAGGCTGATTAGTCATTCTTAATGCCTCGCCTAATTGAGCAAACGCATATGCATTCGTGGGATCTATCGATATGACAGATTCATAATTCTTGATGGCTAAATCAAAAGCTTTTAGTGACAAAAGCTTATCGGCTTTCTTCACATCTCTTTGCCCAGTTACTATGGACGAGCAAAAGATCAAAACACACAATCCGATTGATCGAACTAACATAATGGAGGGTTTATCTTTAATATTACGTAATCATCGAAGCCATCACTTTGTTAAGTTTAGACTTATCTACAAATATATTAAATATATTTTGAATATGTAATCTAACTGTTTATAAGCTATATCGGCTCTGATTTATCTAAAAATCCCATAGCCAAAAT
>CAZJHC010000293.1:0-5039 GCA_964545645.1 uncultured Saprospiraceae bacterium | reverse complement strand
AGGCAAGATCTAAAGACTTGTCTTGGGTGTATCTAAGTGCCGCCGGATTATAATAGACCATACTCAAGTCCTCACTGCCAGCGGTAACCGCTCCTCCTAAGAGTGTACTCTTGAGACCATACTGCTGAGTGTTGAAGAAGTAACTTTGACCTATAATGGAAGTCAGGTGTAGTATCAGCAAGCTTGTAAAGGCTAATTTTTGGATCATTGTTACTCCTAAGTCTGTGAGGCTAAAATAGCCTATATCTCTTATTTTACAAGGATCAGAAAGTTCATTCATAATCCTTAACTGCGGCATAATAAAAACGCTGCTCAATAATCATATCACCTGCCCACAGCTGCATGAACGCTTGATCCAAGATTTTTTTTCCAATGTCTGGGTTTTCAAAAATAAAGATTTGCCGGCCCCAGACTTTGCCTTCGTGCTCATCGATGACTACATCTTGGATTAAAGCAGAGATTAAATTCATATTATGTGAGACAGCCTCTTCCTTAGCTCTAAGTAATTTTTTACCTATTAATGGCTCATTATTGTTTTCGAATTGATGAATGTTATCATGATAGAACAAGTCAATCGCTTCGATTCCTTGGTCAGATTGTACGAGTTGAGCGAATTTGCCAAATGAATCTTTTACTGTCTTGGAGCTGGGCATATCTGAGGATATTTTTGGACAATTAGATAATACTTGCTGTACAAATCTACTATTAATCAAGATGTCCACATCTCCAAAAGGACTTAATACCAGCCTGGGACCAAGTTTATAGGATTGGGTCAATCGGAATTTTGATGAGCATCGAAGACAAACAAATTAGATCCTCTTTGATACTTTATATCGCTTCTTGCCATACTTTCTGAATGCATCATAAAATTGATATAAAAGGTATATGACGATGATCCTTGAGAACCATTCGATGACTAGGGCCCATTGATTGCCACAGTCAGGATAGCCCATGCTATTATTTGGACATAAATAGGATGAATGACGAATGGGGTTCAGAAATCCAAAATAATCACCAAAGTGGTTAGTTACTCCATAATATATACCCTTAGGCCATTCCCAAAATTCCCACGTATGCTCTAAGGACTCCAAGGGGTGGGGTAGATATAATCCGAAGAGAATGATGCCCACAATTACGAGGCTTGAGAGTGCCCTCATGTAGTTGGTTCCAAACTCATTAGAAACTTTGCTCATCCATAGTTGCACAAAATCCCAGACAGCACTGCGCCGCAAACCATATATGACATATTCCTTTGTCCATATCCAGGCATTGGTCATCAAATGATCCAACCACTGTACCACACCATGCTTGAGGCTTACTTGTTCATAGGGTATATTGTCAATGATAAGATCTAATTTTTTGATTTCGTAGGTTTGTTCGGTGGCTTTGGCTTCGAGATTAATCAATAATGGGGTATCAGATTGTCTTTCGGCGACGGTCATCAACTGCCCGTAGTTGCCTCTGATTTGCTCAAAGTTTCGTTTTAGGTTAGGCTCCGAGCTTGTGATTGCTTCTGGAAAAGTCGTATCAGTATAGAAAATATCGATAATCTTACTATTATCTATGATCATGGTCCAATCCTCCCAATCACATCCGATAAACTCAGTTTCTCCGAGAGAACTGTCCTTTATAGCGATCTCAGAATTGTTTAAATCCACACTAATAGGGTCGATGTTGATCAGCTTTAATGAACCTTCGTTATAGAACTGAGATAACCTTAATACTCGCAGCTGGATGTTAGAAATCTTGATCCGAGTTTCTGAAATTTCGGAGAGTTCTAATTCATTTATTTGAGGGACTTGATTGTCATTAGAAGATATATTAATGCTGTCAAATACGTCAAAACTGCTGATAGATAAACTATCGATATAAACTGCGCCCCTTATTGATAAGCGTGATTTGAACGCTCCTCCAAGGATGGATAAATTGGATGAGAATCGTCCACCAGAGATCCAAAAATAAGACTTGTACCTACCTCCCCAGATCTCAAAGTTGGAGTTGAAAAGTCCTCCATTTATGGTGACATATGATTTGAATCTTCCATCCAAAAATAGCACTCGAGATTGAAACTCTCCATTGCTTATAATGAAACCTGCATGGAACTCACCATTGCTGATAGTAACACTTGATTGGAACTCACCATTGCTGATTTCTACATAACTTTGGAATTCTCCACCATTGATGACGAAATCGGATTGATACACTCCACCACTGATCTCAAAGTAGGATTTAAACTTGCCTCCACTGATTTCTAGTCCAGATTTGTATTTACCTCCACTTATATTAAATTTAGCTTTGAAGTTACCACCCCATATGGTGACGTCTGATTTGAATTTACCCCCGCTGATTAAGAAGTCAGATTGAAAGTCTCCACCACTTAAAGAAAAGTAAGATTTGAATTTGCCACCACTGATCTCAAAAGATGATTGGAATTCTCCTTTTCTTATTACAAAGTCAGAGCTAAATTTGCCCCCACTAATCTTAAAAATTGATTGAAACTCTCCTTTTCTGATGACAAAATCGGACTGAAATTTTCCTCCTTTGATGACAAATTCAGACTGAAAAATGGCTCCGTTTATTATAAAATCAGATTGAAAGGTGCCACCCGCTATGCAAATACTATGCGCCAGTTCATGGCTTAATGTAATTGGTTGCTCAACAATTACGTCATCAATAATAACATCATAATCAAAATTTGATGAGGCACGATACTTATCACATTTTCCTGTTAGGAGAACTTCGATAAATTCTTGAGCAGTGAGCCGTGAGGGTGTTACTATGTCATCCTCCATAGGTTATGACATCTAGTTGGTAAGCCTTTGATCGTTTCATCAAAAAATGTACAGTCTTCTTAAATCCCAAAATATCGACAATCAGTTATAATGGCTAATAGATAGGTCTCATTTTAATGACAAGAATTTTACGTTATGTAGGTTTGTTGACTGAAACAACCATAGTTGTCAAACCCTGTAGGTCATCAAGATGCCAATAATGCTGTATGATTAATCAATGTATAGGAATAATCAACAGAAGGCTAAAATTAATATCTTGGAATGATGCGAACAGACTAGAAGTACTGACCTTAATTAATCATGGTTTATGCATGGACGATTCATCCAATGTAAAAGTATGGTTAAAAAGAGCTAAGGATAAGTAGATTACATGTCAAAGAATTTAAACCTTTTGGCTTGGGTTGTCAGCTTAGTATTGAGTAAGTCATGATACTCAAATGAATCGCATATCACTCTGGAGGAAGGGAGTGATTTCTGGTATTGACTAAGTTTGCCGTACAACTTTCCATACTTCCTACGTTTAAGGCAAATTCCTGTCTTACCCTCAAGCCACTCTGGTATTGAGCTGGCTTCCAAGCTGGCATGTTGCAGATACTCTGGAGTATGACAGAATCGGTTTCTGGATTATTTGTTGAAAACAATATACTGGGCTCAGTGATATGACCATCTTCATCGATGGTAAACGTAACAGTGCTTAGCTGATTTCTTTTAAATGATCTTTCAGGTATGTGGGCGATTACGACTTTCTGTAGATAAGTATCTAGCAGCTCGTCAGACTCAGGATATCGTGCATCTATATCTGGATTCATTGGTATCGTAAATTTGATTTCCTTTTCTTCATTATCACTGAGATTATTCTCTGGTATATAAAGTATACGTGCCGTCACAGAGGTATGGTCATCCAAATTGCTCAAGTGTAGTCGTTGCTCTTTGGTCAATCTGTCATTATGGCCTACAGCTGTTCTTGTCTTGCCCTTGTAGATGGTAACAATTTCTACATGATTGAATTGTCGAATCCAAGATGGATTATAATATGGATTAAGGTCTTTGATGGTATTGGCGGCTCTAAGCTGAGTTTTATTGAGTGCCAATGGTTGATCGATAACATCCACTAAACATTCTACCTCAGTTAGCATACTGTCTTGCTGAACCAGATTATCCTGAGCACAACAAAACGTTATGGAGTATATGATACAGAGAATCATGCTCCAGGCTCGAATCATGCAGTAATTACTAATTGTACGGATCATAGTGTGTCTACTTTGATTCAAATGTATTGTAGAGTAACCTTAAGATGTTTTAAACAATGTAAAATATTGTAAAATCGACGTTAAAGCCACTAAAGAGCTTTGATAATGCAATAGATTCGTAACATGATTGGAAATGTAGGGAAGAGTATTTGGTTCATGCATTGGCTATTAATGTTGCAGGTATCAATGATACCTATTGATGGCTATGGTCAGGAAGACATCCTCAGATATAAAAGTGAGTCCGTTGCCATGCGATTGATAGGGCATGAGCTATTGCAATGTATAGGCGATGATCATTCTCAGGTTACTGTAGTCTCTGAAGGTAACGAGCGATATGTTATATCCTTTGAGCGAGAGATGACTATGGATCCATCGGATCTCGAAAAGGTGATCAATAGAGTTATGAGTATTAATCAGATAGCCGATAATTATTGGGTGGAAGTATACACATGCGACTCTGAAGAACTTAAATACAATTACCAAGTAGGTCCTGATTTGGGCTACATGCTCCCGTGTGGAGGCAGAGTATTGCCATTAGCTTGTTATCAAGTGATCATCACACTTCATCAACCGAATCATGAATCAGTGATGAGCGGCTCTAATCAAGCATTATTGGCAACTACCACTTGGTCTATTATGGGGTTTTTCTTGTTGCTCTTTATATTATCCGGATTATGGTATTACATCAAGTCACAGAAGAAGGTGATTGACCCTAATATCATAAGTATAGGGTCATCTGTATTTGATAAGAAGAATATGCATCTTTCATATAATGATCAAAAGATTGAACTCTCTCACAAAGAAGCCGAGCTACTCTATCTACTTCATACATCTGCTAACACCCCTGTGAAGCGGCAAGTCTTGCTGCGTCAAATCTGGGGCGACGAAGGCGACTATGTCGGAAGAACTTTAGACGTGTTTATATCTCGTTTGCGTAAAAAACTTCAAGCTGACCAAACTGTGAAAATTGTGAATATTAGAGGAGTAGGGTATAAGT
>CAZJHC010000292.1:3835-5058 GCA_964545645.1 uncultured Saprospiraceae bacterium | reverse complement strand
GCTCTGTCAACTGCTTTAGACATTTCTCCCCTGACAAATTCACTTGGGAGCTCCACACCAGAGCTAACATCTCCTAATGAAGTAGTCCCTCCCGATCTATTTGTTCTTCTTATACTTCTTACTTCTCTCCTGTCTGTTACCACTACAACTCTTCCATCATCATTACCATCTGTTCCAATTGTATTACCACTTTGATCTATGTAATCAATAAAGGCACCCGTAGGATCAACATATTTGAGTGGGTTGTTATAAACATAATGATATGTACTCCAAGAAGTATATACGGAAGCACCTGGATCAACTGCCATAAACCTTCCTATACTTGGGTCATAGAATCGTGCACCATAGTTATACCATCCCAAATCGAGTTGCCTTTGCAGCTCCTTACCATTATAACGGTAATCATACCCTTCTTGGTTCATCGCTGTCCAGTCACCTGACATCTCCAGGCCAAATGGATAGTAGTGATGCTCCGATATCTGGACCGCCATATCAGCACTATCTTTGAAGATTATCCTGCTATTGCCCAAGTGATCCTTGATGACATAATGCACTACCCATAGACTATCCTCTATACTATCAGCTGACGGCAATATATCTGGTAGTAGCAATGGCTCTAATAGGAGGCATGACGCATCCTCACCATAAACTATATCAATGGACAGCTCCCCATCTCCATCCCGAGATAGGGTATCCAGCATCTCTCGATTGAGACGTATGTAGCCATGACTCGTGATGATCTGATCGAGGCTATCCCCGACATATTCATATGGACCTATGTACTGACGATCATCAGTGATGCCCTCTATACGTACGGTGGCCTTCTCATATAAGACACCATCGGCACCATATCTATAGCGCAATACCGCATTGCTATCTGCAAAAGCTATAGAATCAGGTAGATTTAGATGACTGTAAGCTACCTCTGCTCCTCGTGACGGGTCTATAGTAATATTTCCATTGGCATCATATACATAAGGACTATTGTTCTTGGGGTTATATCCTTGGCTCTTAAGTAGTGACGGCTCTGTATCAGAGATCGTGTTAATACGATTAGTGCCCTCTACATAGTCGTAGTCCAGTTGATCAATAATACCATACTGAGGATTATCTTCATCTGGGTCATAGCCATTCCTGCTAAGTGATAAGATGTTACCTCTGGGGTCATAATCATAGTCGGTATCATACCTATTGTCTTGGTTATAGGTGCTCTGCCTTATCCT
>CAZJHC010000292.1:0-3735 GCA_964545645.1 uncultured Saprospiraceae bacterium | reverse complement strand
GTCGACCACTCCTGAGCGATGATCTCTCCATTAAACCTCAGCTCTGGAGCTGAGAGTTTAGCATTTTGCTGTATTTATGCCTTGATCTCTGATATCCCTAAAGATCATTGTATCCTCAACGATACTTTAGGCGAATGTCTCATTGGCTAATGGCACTCCTGTATATCCATAAATCAGCAATACTTGATCTCAATGTAGAACTACAATCAAAGTTTTAGATTCAATTCCTATGTCAAATTGATTATTACTTAATGTTTTGGTCAGGAGAACCGCAAGGTTCCCGTGCTACGAATAAAACCCATACACAACAATTGTGCATCTCATTTAGAGAATTGAGTAGTCATCATTCGAGACTAATCGTACCCATGATAAGACTCCTAGTAGGAGGAGCTTCATTAGCCTCTCGATGTATAGCTAACACAACACTTTGAGTACCAGAGGGTATATCAATAGGATTCAAGAATTGATCAGAAAGACTCTCCAAAGCAATGTCCAAATGAACAAAAACACCTTCATTAGTAATAGCCCAGAGTTTAAATTTTCTGCCAGGAGGCAAAGCCGGAAGCGAAGTGATCTTAGAATAATATCTGCCGTCCTGTACGCTCTTAACAATATACATGGAGGTGTTACTGTATCGCAATGATGGCTTTAATGAGTACAATGCATTGTTGGGATCACTGAGCATGGACAGACTATCTATTGATGCCTTGGCCACTTGATATTTTGCTTTTTCTTGATCCAGATTGTTAGAGAGAGAGACGATTTTATCGTCCAATTTTTTAACCTGGCCATTTTTAAAAAAAATGGTGCCAATCGTTGATATCGCTAATAAACCTACCAGTGTCGATAAAATAGGGATCCAAGGAATGATAACTGCTTGAGATGGTTTTTTGGAGTCTTTTGATTTCTTTTGATGTATGATATTTCTTTTCACTCCACGATCGGGCTCTATTTGAGACATGCCATAGATGACCTTTTGCTTAAGTTCTTGTGGAGGATCTATAAGATCTAAGGCATTATACGATTTAAGAATAGAATGAATACTGTCCAGATCTTCCTTTAATTGAGGGAAATCGCTAATCGCTTGCAATACTATTTTATCTTCTTCATCACTAGTAGCACCAACAGCATACTGCTCCAACAAGCCAGAGACTCTTATTTCTTGCAAGGTCATGACAATAGTATATAGTTGGTTAATAAAAGGGATAATAAGAATTGACCTGATTCTGAATTATATTTTTTAGAAAGTGCATTGATGGCTAATCTGAATCTTGTGCGAACAGAACTAATCGGTACTCGCATTGATTTAGCTACATTTTCTATCGGTTGTCCATGAAGGAATATGCTATTTAGTATGGTACTATAATTAGACTTAATTAGACCAGATTCTTTAATGCTTAGTGGTTGGATTGATATTTTCTCTGAGTCGATATCTGACCTGACATGTTGCCGAGCTTTTTTGATTAACCAACTGTATATAGACCTTGTCTTAGGATTATAATTAAGCTTGTTAGCCTCAAAAGACTCAAATGTCTTAATGGTCAATGTGGAGGCGATATCGATATCACCTGTCATTTTATATATCAGATTGTAAACATCCGATCCATACTGGTCAAAGAGTATTGCTGTGGCCCCATCGTCCTTTCGCCGAAGGGCCGCTATAAGTTCTATGTCAGGTATCACGACTAAAGTTGTCCTCTATATTACGATGTGTAACGGTATATATCAAAAAACTACCGCATCATTTTTATATGACTATGATCTATTCATAGAGGGGTACCCCGTTGATATCATGAGTTAGCATATCGCTCATATAATCAAAAAACGGCCTTATGGCTTTATAAGAGTCGACTACTTGATTTAAAAAACTTTCTGATTGAATGTCAATATCGCTTAATGACTTAGAAAAAATGAGTTGCTTAAATCTCAACCATTCAATGGCTGGATGATCTTTGCGATAACCTTTAGGTGCACTTTTTACTTGATCGCCTTGGAGATTTCCAAAGTGTTTTAATACCGATGGAGCATTGATGGCTTTAATAAAGTTGTTAGTGTCATAATCTATATTTTGTCTGATCAGTTTGAGATCGGCTGGTGATGGGTTCCAAAATCCACATGCCAAAACGGATTCGTTGCCAGGAGAGATTTGTAGGTAATAACCTCCACGGAGTTGTGGTTTCTCTCTACTCAATGACATTGATATAAATGATTTATATGGAGTCTTGTCTTTGCTGAATCGGACATCTCTATATATCCTAAAGAGCTTAGCTCGCTCTATTTGATCTTCTTCATTCATTTTTTTTTCAAGGGCCGCTATGAATCCTTTGGCCTCTGTATTCATTAGGTCATAGCGATCTTTGTTCTCTTGAAACCAAGGGCGGGTATTATTTTTTTTCAAGTCATTGAGAAACTTGAATGAGGCTTTTGAAAAATGGGTAGTGGCCATACATAGATGTTGTTGATTAATCGATTCTATGAGTATAAAACTCTTTTCGCAATATAAGGTTGTCCATTCATGATGCGTTTGATTCTGCTCGTAATTATTGGTGTTATCCTTATAGGTATAGATGTGATGTGCCTCGATGGACTTCATGAGATTGATCATTCACGCCCGAGTATCTTAAGAATGAGTTATGTCGGGTTGTATATTATACTATTTTATGTTGCACTGGTGGTGACATTGTTATTAAGGTCAAGGGCACGTCAGCCTCGTTCTACTTCTTTTAATATAGCTGGAGGACTTTCCTTTTCTATTTTTATTTCCAAGGTGATCATGTTCATCGGGTTTGGGTTGTTAAATATGGCAGATTGGATATTTATGTTGTTTGATGGGCGCCTTAATCAATCATGGTGGTTGTCTATTGTCATTTTGAGTTTAATTCTACTGTTGATATTAATATTCGGAATCTTCTTTGGTAAGTATCGTTACAAAGTCGAGAGGATATCATTGACTTTTAACAATTTACCTCAAGAGCTATCTGGGTTGAAAATTGTGCAAATTTCTGACGTACACTCCGGTACTTGGGATCATATTGACAAGGTGGCTAAAGGACTTAAGATAATTCAAGAGCAAGGAGCCGACCTTATCCTATTTACAGGAGATTTGATAAATAGTCATAAAGATGAGATAGATCCTTTCATTGATTTGTTTGCGGATCTCACTGCTCCCTTGGGCAAATATGCTGTCTTGGGTAATCATGATTACGTTGGGATACCTCGACGTAGAGAAGATCGGTCGCAATATTGGGATGAGCTGTTAGGAAAGTTTGACACAATGGGGTTTAGCTTGCTACTTAACGAAAATGTAGTCATCAAACATAGAGGAGCATCATTCAGCCTTATCGGTGTGGAGAATTGGGGTGATGGGCGTTTTTTTCCGAAACGAGGAGATTTGGATGTTGCTCTTAACGGCGTATCATCTCAAGCCTTTACGGTGCTCATGTCTCATGATCCTTCACACTGGGATAAGAAAGTGATAACGCACCCTCGGCACATCGATCTAACCTTGAGCGGTCATACTCATGGGATGCAGTTTGGAGTCAACTTTAAATCATTTAAGTGGAGTCCCGTCCAGTATCGATACAAGTATTGGATAGGATTATATCAAGAGCTGGGTCAGTATTTATATGTTAATAGAGGTCTCGGCCTGTTGGCTTTTCCTGGTCGTGTGGGGATGTGGCCTGAAATAAGCGTCCTAACGCTTATCTCTGCCAACAAAACATAACTAATTGTATC
>CAZJHC010000291.1:0-5085 GCA_964545645.1 uncultured Saprospiraceae bacterium | reverse complement strand
GGTACGGCTCTTAGACTTTCCCAATCAATATTTAGGAGCTGGTCTTCCATTTCCCAATCAATTTTATGTCCTGCTACTTTAAGAGCTGATTCATATTGACCAATAAAAGAATATAACCAAGCAGCTTTTTCTTTATGAATCTTCTTTTCGTTTAGTGCATTTTCTATTTCATATGAGAACATTAAATCATGATGAAAAATCCCATCCTTTTGCCCATAAATAGCGTAGGTTAATGTTGAAAGAAGATGAGTAAAAAGAATAATTCTTATCATGATGGTTTGATTTATTATTTGAGCTTACTCTTAATTAGAAACGAAATCATAAAACTGTTGTACTAGCTATAATGACAATCTCCTTTAAAATACTTTATTTGGTCGCATGAATAAAAATCTGAAAAATGATTAACTGTTTTAGCGGTTCTTTTTCTGTTGTACTGTTTATACCATTTTGGAATGGGACTCTTAAATCCTTTTGAGGATAATGGGAGCTCAACTTTTGGCAAGTAGATTATAAATCACACTTCCACCTCCTTCCATTTCCCTTTTCTAAAGATTACTATAGCCATAATCGCCAGTATGGATGAACTCACGGCAACAGCAATATATACACCTGTTGCTCCCAAGGTCGTATAGTTAGCTAATCCATAGGCCAACGGAATCTGTATAATCCAGAAGGCTATAAAATTCAGTAGGGTAGGAGTATAAGTATCACCTGCCCCATTAAAGGCTTGGCCGATCACCATCTCATAGGCATAGAATACATATCCTGAAAAGATAATCTGCAGCGCCAATGCTCCTTGCTTAATCACCTCAGGATCGTTGCTAAAGACACTTAAGACTTGCTTAGCCAATGGGATGAATATGATAGATAGAACCAATAGGATGTACATATTATATCGAGCTGCCATCCATGCTGACTCTTCTGCACGATCAGGCCTTTTGGCCCCAAGATTCTGACCAACTAATGCTGCCCCGGCCATAGCGATGCCCCATGATGGTAAGATGGTGAAGTACAGGACCTTCCATGCGACAGTATACCCCGCTACCGTCTCACTACCAAAGGCAGTCAATATCCAAACCAAAAAGATAAAGCTCGCTGAGGCAATGAGATGTTGTCCTGCTCCTCCGATAGAAATATTGAGTATCTTCTTGATGATAGGCCACTTGATCTTGAGGTGGTCCCATCGGATATTAATCACTGATTTACCATTGACCAAATGATAGAGCTGGTACATAACTCCGATACCTCTACCGATACAGGTAGCTATGGCTGCTCCTGTCAACCCTAACTTAGGGAAGAATAGATATCCCATAATAAGGCATGGATCTAAGATGATGTTTATACCATTGGCCAGTATCAAAGTCCTCATGGCTATGCTGGCATCGCCTGCGCCCCTATAGATCGCATTGATGGCAAACAAGAGCATGATGATGATGTTGAGCGTCAGTATGATTTGTGTATAGGAGCTGCCTTCTGTAATCAATTCTTCTGAAGCTCCCATCAGTCTCAATAGATCATCGGTGTAGAGGTATCCGACAACCCCAATGATCAATGAGAAGAATACGGCGATTAGTATCGCTTGAAAAGCTGCTACGGACGCCTCTTCAGGATTTTTCTCTCCTATTCTGCGAGCAACAACAGCAGTTGCTGCCATACTGATACCCATGGCTAAGGCAAAAACAACAAATAAGAAGGAATCTGTAATGCCTATGGTTGCCAGGGCATTAGCACTGCCGATCTGACCGATAAAGAAGGCATCCACGATTGCAAAAAGCGATTCCATACTCATCTCAAGGATGACCGGAATAGCCAACATGAATAGCGCCCTCTTGACACTGCCCTCAGTATAGTTGTTTTCTTCTCCTTTTACAGCCTCCCAAAAGAGTTCGATATATTTTTTCAAAATGTTAGTATTTAGCGTGAGTAATAGTGGTGAAAGACTGATACCTCCAAAGCATCAGTATATAGGATGATTTAATCCAGGATCGTCGCTAAAGAATCTCTACTTAAGGAAATGTAATCGGAAAAAGAATGCTCTATTCTTCCTACTTAATATCTGCGCTAAAGTGAGATACTTTTAGTGGACAAGGCCCAGATAAGGAAAAATTAAAGACTTCATGGTGCTTAGATTTTTGAGTGCACTTGGCACTTTATTCTTTACAAAGGTATAATAAAATATTTTAGTTGGATTGACTTACACCGTTAATTCGATAAGATTTCCTTCGGGATCGGCGATGACACTTTCATAATAACCATCTCCTGTTGTACGAGGTTCGCCTTTGATTATCAAGCCATTAGATCGAAATAGCTCTGTCATCTGATCTACGGATTCTTTGCTTCCAAGGGATATGGCAAAATGTGCATAACCAAAAATTTCTTGCCTTGAAATATCTCGAGAAGCGAAATGAGGTTTATGCATTAACTCAATTCTTGCTCCTGAGTCGAAAGACAAAAAATATGAACTGAATTGTTTCTTAGGATTATGATATAATTCATTAGCTGTCGCTCCAAAGTATTGGATATAAAACTCCTTCATCTTGTCAAGATCTTTAACCCATATCGCTAAATGTTCAATCCTCATGTAACATGTCGTTTTTAGCGGCCTTATACCTTCCTTTACCGAACTTAGTACCATTAAATTCCATGCTTCCCTTGAGCTGATCTCTTTCCTCTTCTGGTAGGAGATTGAAGTCTTGACATTTCTGAGAGCAACAGCCTGCATGACTTTCGGCGCATTCTTCACACTGGATAAACAAGATATGGCAAGCGTCATTGGCACAATTAGTATGTGTATCACTGGGCTTACCACATTGATGACATTTAGCGATCACATCCTCAGTGATGCGTTCTCCCAATCGATCATCAAATACAAAGTTCTTACCTATGAATTTATTCTCGATACCTACTTCTTCGGCATTACGGGCATACTCGATAATGCCTCCGTCTACTTGATACAAGTTCTCAAAACCTTTGTGTTTGAAGTAAGCAGTGGCTTTCTCACACCTGATACCGCCCGTGCAATACATGATGACATTCTTCTCTCTATGTTCATTAAGGATGTCTTCTACGATAGGCAACGACTCTCTAAATGTTTCTACATCAGGTCTGATCGCTCCTTTGAAGTGTCCTACTTCGTGCTCATAGTGATTGCGCATATCAATCACTATGGTATCATCTTGATCTGTAAGTTTGTTAAACTCCGAAGCATTGATATGTAGACCATTATCGGTGACATCAAAGTTTTCATCTTGGATGCCATCAGCGACGATCTTCTTTCTGATTTTAATAGCCAACTTGAAAAAGGATTTTCCATCATCCTCTATAGCCACATTAAGTCGGCATCCATCCAAAAAAGTTATGGAGTACAAGCTCTCTTTGAGTGCTTGATAGTTGGCTTGAGGTACCGAGATCTGACCATTGATGCCTTCGGTTGCGATATAGATACGTCCCAAGACGTCAATATCGCTGAGCACTGTGAACAAGTGATCACGAAAAATTTGGGTATTTCTAATCTTCGCATACTTATAAAAGGATACCGTATTTCTGATGATGGAAGACTCTTCTAACTGTTTTTTAAGCAGTTTGCGATCTACTCGGTTGTGTAGGTGTTTCATAATTGTTGATTTGCTTCAATGGCAGGTTGAACAAATTCGGCACAAAATTAGCAGTCTTATAGGCTAATCACAAGAGTTTTTGGCTTTAGGAACTTTTTTGATGACTTGAGCATTGACCTATAGACTACTTAAAACGACTAAGATGAGTGTTAAGCAACAAGAAAAAACCCGATATAACGAATCGGAGCTCCAAGAATTTGATGAGATCATAGTACAAAAATTGGAGAAGGCTAAAAATGAACTAACCTTTTATATGGATCAAATCTCTGAAGTCGGTCAGTCCAGCGATAGCAAAAACAAGGGTTTAGATGATGGCACGTCGGCTGCAGAAGCAGAACGTATGCACACCCTAGCAGCTCGTCAACGTAAACTTATTCAGCATCTAGAAAATGCTCGTCTGCGCATTAAAAATAAAGTTTATGGCGTCTGTAGAGAGTCTGGTAAACTCATATCTAAAGATCGACTTAGAGCGGTTCCTCATGCGACCTTATCAATTCAGGCTAAGGAAAAGAAGAAGCGATAAAAGCGCTTTGAAAGTAATCGAAGATCACAGTGTAAGATTCAACAATCTACTTATCTAATTAAGTTTATTTTTGACGTTCATTTTTTAGAACAGTTAAATGACGTTGAAGCGGTGGCAAATTTTAATAGGGATCGTTCTCCTGGTACTGATCATAGATCAGGCTGTAAAGATTAGTGTCAAAACCAATTTGAGTTATGCTACGGGTTTTGAAATAATGGGCCTCGATTGGGCCCGTATACATTTTGTAGAAAACGAAGGTATGGCCTTTGGTATCACCTTTGGCAATAAGTGCATCGGAATAAAGGGAGATGATGGTGGCTGCACTGGTGTTGTCTTAACACCCAAGAGTGCCAAGTTGATATTGAGTACGTTCAGGATATTAATGGTAGGATTTTTATTTTATCTGATCAGAGAGCTATATCACGCCAAGGAACCTTTGGGACTTATCATTAGTTTTTGTCTCATTCTCGCAGGTGCTTTGGGCAATATCATCGACAGTGCAGTTTATGGTTTGATATTTTCGGCATCTCCATATCATGGCGATGTAGCCCAGCTGTTTCCAGTTGGAGGAGGATATGCTTCCTTCTTACAAGGGAAAGTAGTTGACATGTTCTATTTTCCAATAATTGATACTATCCTGCCGGACTGGGTGCCAATGTATGGTGGTAAGCGTTTTGAGTTTTTTAGGCCAGTGTTTAACGTTGCTGATGCGTCGATATCCATAGGAGTTGCGATCATATTGATCTTCTATCGTAAGTTTTTGATGAGTTCTAACAAGAAGGCCACCGCAGATCAACCACATACATCATAAAATAATAAGAAATTAGAGGAGCTGAAAATATTATAAGCCTTGTACGAGAGGCTTAATAAGGTTGTATGAATAATCTTTGAATAAAATCAAACAAGTAAATCATCATTAGCTCCTTATTAATCACTTCTTTCTAATAG
>CAZJHC010000290.1:0-5093 GCA_964545645.1 uncultured Saprospiraceae bacterium | reverse complement strand
GAGGTGAGACTGAGGTATTTCCAGAGCATACTGGAAGGGTAATCCCCAAGGGTTCCAAGCTGCATTTTCAAATGCACTACACCACAAACGGTAAAGCGCAAACAGATCAATCAACAGTAGGTATCTATTATACGACAGAAAAACCTGACAATGAGTATCTCATGGTCGGCGCCTACAATACTCGACTACAAATACCGCCTAATGAAAAGAGTTATAAAAATAAAGCCAAACATCTGTTTGAACATGATGCCACGCTCTACACTATATTTCCTCATATGCACTTCAGAGGTAAGGCGATGAAATTCACAGCCCTATATCCTGATGGCCAACGTGAAGTGATACTAAATGTCCCTAACTACAACTTTAACTGGCAACGAGGATATCATTTCGTTGAGCCACTTAAGTTGCCAGCGAGGACTGTGCTCTATGTAGACGCCGAGTTTGACAATTCATCCCAAAACACTTTTAATCCTGCACCAGAAAAAACCGTCTACTGGGGGGACTTCTCTTTTGATGAAATGTTAATTGGATATATGAGCTTTGAGTATCATAAAAAAGACCAAAATCTATCAATGAACTAATCATCATTGATAGTCTATAAGTACGGCAATCATCAGAGAGAAACTTATGAAAGAGGCAATCATTCAGGCTAAGGACCTGTATAAAAATTATAAAACTGGTCAGACCACGGTACCGGTCATTAATGGTATCAATCTATCTCTTTACAAAGGGGACTTTACGGTCATCATGGGTAGTTCTGGATCGGGCAAGTCTACCCTCCTCTATCTATTGAGCGGATTGGAGGTGCCTACAGGCGGAGAGATTTGGCTTGAAGACAAACCAGTGCATAGCCTCGACGAAAAAATGATGACACTCATCAGAAGAGAGTATATAGGGTTTGTGTTTCAAGATTTCAATCTGGTACCTAACCTGACATTTTTAGAAAACATATTAATCCCGGCCTATCTGGTAGATAATAATCGACAGGAGTTGCGCTCTCGTGCCGAAAGCTTGATGACCAAAATGGACATCATCGATCTTATAGATCGACTACCATCAGAAGTATCTGGAGGACAGCAACAGCGATGCTCGATGGCACGAGCCATCATCAACAATCCTCGAGTAGTCATGGCGGATGAACCTACAGGCAACCTGAACTCATCATCATCCGAATCGGTGCTCGATATACTCACTGAACTAAATGAACAGGGGCAATCCATAGTCATGGTGACCCACGAGCCTAAATCTGCCAGCAGAGCTGACCGCATTATATTCCTTCGTGATGGACATATAGAAGATGAGTTACAATTTGACAAGGACTTGAGTGCGGACGATAAAGAAGTCCAATTGTTGAAGTGGCTGGCGGGCAAAGATTGGTAATTAAGAAAGCTTAGACAGCAACGAATGAAAAGTGTACTCTTAATTACCTGGGCCAATATAAAAAGAAGAAAGATTCAGACCATACTGGTAGCTGTCTGTATCGCCCTATCTGCCCTACTCTTCTCGACAGTGATTGGCATCGGACTTGGCATGCAACGCCCTTTTGAGAATCTATATCAAAATCTAAAGGCATCGCATATCGTCATGCAATTTGACCTGAATGTGCATGATCCTAAAGAGATCTCACAATGGTTCAACCAGCAAGACGAAGTGGCCACCGTGGCCAAACCAAAGCTCAGAAAGTATCTCCGTAAATCGGCCCTTTATAAGCAGAAGGAAATAGTAGGAGGCACTTTCCTTGTGGAGCACCAGGGCAATAGTCAACCGATAGACCGACTGGACATACTCGAAGGAGAAAAGGCAGATTATCCTATGCCCGGAGAGATATGGATACCTAATCACTGGCGTAACAATGCGCCAATGGCGCTTGGGGATACCATCCTGGTGCCTACCAGCGGAGGAGCATTTCCTTTAGTTATATCTGCCATCGTCGTAGATCCGCACTACTCTAATGGGCTATTTAACCCCAATCCAGCATGGGTAGGACCTGGCACCTTATCGATGTTATTCCCTGTCAAAGAGTTAACACAGGTTATCCTAGGTGTGCGGCTCCACGATCATGCCGACACAGAGCCAGTGTGGGCAAGATTTAATATCGAAAACTCCTATCAAGGATTTAGCACGCTATATCCCTTGTTCAAACAGATATTTCAAATCGTTTATCAGATCACAGGTGGTTTGCTTTTTGTTTTTGCCATACTTGGTGTTATAGTAACGCTCATCATCACCTCATCAGTGGTCAGCAGTGCTATCAAGACCGACTACAAAATGATCGGTATGCTCAAGACACAAGGGTTTACTAAGCGCAATGTCATCAGCGTCTATGTCATACAATTCATTTTGATTACCTGCATAGCAGTACCCTTTGGGATCATAGGAGGCCATTATATGACCTTATTGGTGTTCAAGTCTTTGATATCAGCGATTGGGACGGTCAATTTTGACATCTCCATGTTGCTACCATCGATAGGTACATTCTTTGCGTTTTTGATTGGCATCTTGATCATAACTTATCGTACGGCTCTGGAGGCAACAAAGATACAACCAGTAACGGCCATCAGAAACAATGGGCCTCCACAGAAGTCTTTTGCCAGTAGTCAGTTTGGACTATTTAAACTCGGACCTCGGACGCATGTCGTATTTTTCCTTGCGCTCAGGTTCTTGATGTCCAATAAAAAAAGAGCCTTGCTCTTATTCATAGGTTTGTCCTTTGTGATTTTTGTTCAATTGCTCTATGTCAATGGACGGAGTTCTTTAATTGGTCTTGATGATAATCGGCCTGCATGGGGTTTTAATTATTGTGACATATCTGTAACACAGCTGGGACCGATACTTCAAAATCAGGAAGACTTCTTTAAAGAAGATATGGAGGATGATGATCGAGTGAAAGATGTGGTCAAGAGAGGATTCTATGGCGCCAGCCTGCCAGCACAAGAAGGCAAAGCGCCAAAGGCTCTGGTTGGTATCATCTATGATGATGAAATGGAAAAAGTCGGGCTGCGAGTGATCGATGGTCGCCATCCTGTGTTTGAAGATGAGTTATCCCTGGGAGTCGGCAGCAGCAGACAATTAGGACTGGGCATCGGAGATAGTATCGAGCTGTTCATGGAGGGACAATTGATCCCTTACAATATCACTGGAATATATCAAAGCCTCAATAACCTCAGCGAAGGATTTTATATGCGTATAGAGGGCATCAGGGAGTTCAATCCATTATATCAGATCAGAGGATATGAGATCAAACTCAAAAAAGGAGAAGACATGCATGCCTTCAAAGAAGAGCTTATCAAAACTTATGGTAGCGCCTATCGGATAGAAGCAAGTACCGAAGACTTAGGTCGTCTAAAAGGGATCTTAAAAGGCATCCAAGATGTGCTCTTCTTGATATCCTTGCTGTTTCTCGGAGTGCTGTTCGTAACCGTATTTAATGATACTGTCTTGAGCATCAGAGAGGGTCAACGGAACCTCGGCATATTCAAGGCTGTCGGGATGACACCCTTGCAACTTCAGCTAGCATTAATTATTAAGTCAGTCATCATCGCCGTCGTAGCACTGATCGTATCGATTCCGATATCCCTTTACCTGATACCGACATCGCTCAGTCAACTAACAGTAGTTGGAGGTCTGACGGAGTTTCCGTATTTGTTTCATATGAACTATACTATTTTGGTAGTACCATTCATCTTGTTTTTGACGATACTCAGCGTGTGGATAGCCTCAAGACGCCTATTGAAGATTAGACCACGCATATTAGTAAGACAATAATAGCCGCTCACCTTATGACAAAATATGTAGCCATAATAATTTATCTCATGACTGCCACCCTCTTGAGCAGTCAGACTTCTCAGGCGCTCAACAATGTAGATCGCTACCTCCAGGCCTATTTGCAAAAAACGCCCGTTCCGGGATTTTCTGTTAGCATTGTAGAGGGTGATAAGATCTTATTCAACAAAGGATATGGCGTTGAAAGAGAAGGAGGCAACAAACCCATGACCCCCAATAGTGTCTTAAACATAGATGCCTTAGGACGAGGGTTTACATCTATGGCTATACTCCAACTTGTAGCACAAGGCCAGTTAGCTTTGGATGATCTTGTGATCAAATACATACCTTGGTTTCAAACGGCCAATAAGGAATTCAGTGATCAGATTACCATCAGGATGTGTCTCAGCAATACCTCAGGCATTCCCCCTCTATTTGAATCTATGCCAAGTCTGGATGCACAGGATGGATTGACGACTTTCATCAAGTCTTTTGATCAGCATGTTATCAAGCGCAGGCCAGGTTTATCACACGAGTATTGCGACGAAGGCTATAGCATTGCCGCTTACATTATAGAAGAAATTACTGGTATGAGCTACGGAGATTATATCTCGCAAAATATCTTAAAACCCTTGCAGATGTCTCATAGTACTGCTCAGTACATAGATGATAAGGATATCGTCCCAGGGCATGAGATGGGCCTAACCAGGTGTATCCCTGCTAAGCCAATAGCACAAGACCCCAATTATGCAGGATCTGGCTCTCAGTTTTATTCATCAACGCAAGACCTTAGCCACTATATGATCGCCCTGCTCAATGATGGGTACTATCAAGGGCAACAAGTCATTACGAGGGATGGAATCCAAGAGCTATTTAAATCTAATACGTCCTTTGAAGGCCTGGGGACTATGTTGGGAGGCAATGGAATCGATATACAGTATGCTCTGGGATGGATGGGCATGACCATCGAGGAGAGAGATATCCTCATCCATACAGGAGGTAATGGCCGATCAGGGTCGATCATGGGCATCAATATAGCCAAGAATCAAGCCTTTGCAATATTGTTCAATGCTGATGTCAATAGATTTGATCGATTTGAATACCCAGGCATGGAAAACACCGTGAATAACGTCATCCACATCCTCAATGGGGAGGATACCACAGATTTTGGGATCGTACGATCTAATCTGGTCACAGAAGAAGACTATGACCTCCCTCGGGAAGACTGGGGCAAGTATGTGGGCAACTACGAATCTTTTGGAAGTCAAAATCCACTATTTAAGGATAGAACTATCAAGGTAGAACAAATTGGTGATGAACACCTCCAGCTC
>CAZJHC010000289.1:0-5118 GCA_964545645.1 uncultured Saprospiraceae bacterium | reverse complement strand
GCTCAGGAGTAATACTGAGGATGCCTATGTTATCTATCGAGATCAAATAAGATTTAAAAACTGGGAGCGAGCAAGACAAATCTGGAAGCAAGCATTTTACACCGCTCCAGGTGCTAATGGTCGAGTCACCTACCAATATGATGATGGTATCAAGATTTATGATCATTTCTTTAAGGCCGCCTCTGATGAAACACTCAGAGCCGCTTTAGTGGATACTATTTTGAGTATCTACGACATGCGGATGGAGTGCTTTGAGGATGACGGTACTATCTTGGCACGAAAGGCGTATAACTCCTATTATTCTTACCGGCAGTATGTAGATGACAATAACATCTTCGTTGGCTTCAATCAGGTATTTGCAAAGAAAGGAAAGAAGGCCGACTACTTTATTATCAACCCTTACTCCAGAATGCTCTATGACAAAGTCTTAGACAAAGATATCGAAATAGAAGTCGCAGATAATATTGCTTACGATATATTTGATGCCATAGAGTATGGCCTTGAGACTTGCGAAGGAGAATACTGTAACGCCTGGGATGTTATCAATGATTACAGCCCCAATCTCCTTTCAGGATTGGAGGGAATTAAAGGCTTCTACAACTGTGATTATTATCTGAGTAGATATTTTGACCAATATCTGGCAGATAGTACCGATTGCGATAATGTCACGGAAGTATATTTAAAGATGATCTGGGCACAATGTGATCCTGAAGATCCAAGGATAAAAAGACTAAAAGTAGCTAAGGAAACAGAATGCTATGTAGCGCCTCCTCCTCCGGGACCTTTAAAGCTTGCTTACCAGGCTCTCAATGAAGGAAAGTTTACAGAATCCATTGAATATTATCAGCAATATATCGCCGAGACCTCAGATCCTATTAAACGAGCAGAAAAGCAACTGATTATTTCTAAGATATACTACGCTCATATTAAAAATTTTAACGCTGCCAGAAGCTATGCCCGAGAGGCAATTAAGAATAATCCTAACTGGGGAGAGCCATATATACTTATAGGCAAGCTTTATGCTTCTTCTGGACCACTCTGTGGACCTGGAAGAGGATGGGATAGTCAGATTGTCACTTGGCCAGCAATAGACAAGTTTGAACAGGCTAAGAGAGTCGATCCCACAGTAGCTGCTGAAGCCAACAAATGGATTAATCAATATCAAAAATATATGCCTTCGGTAGAGGATATCTTTCAGCGACAGATGAAAGAAGGTAGCAGCTTTACAGTAGGATGTTGGATACAAGAGAAGACCACAGTGCGAGCAGCAAGAGGATAATCAAACTATCTCCGAGATAGAAATAAGTCAATCTCGCTCTGTACAATCCGTGGTGTGCCACCGTGCTTTGAGGCGGTGAGCGCACCTATGACACAGCCATATTGCAAGGCTTCTTGTTCTCCAGCTCCTGACAACACTTTGCTCAGATAGGTGGCCAGAAATGCATCTCCAGCACCAACTGTGTCGATCACGTCTACTTCAAATACGGGTTGTCTATAGAATTGGCCATCTTTATAACTAATGGCGCCATCACTTCCAAGAGTGGCGATAACTGAGTCCAATTGATAGTGCTCAGCCATCATGATCACTGCCTGCTCAAAATTTTCATAAGCAAGATCTACCCAATCACAAGCCATCTTTAACTCATACTCATTCATCCTTATGATGTCAGCATGATCCAACATCCTGAGTATGGTGCTACGATCATAGTGTCCTTCTCTCAGATTTATATCACATACCTTAATCCTGGCATGAGGTAGTAAAGCAAAAAGCACGTCTCTTGATCTTGGGTCCCTCAGTGCCAAACTACTATAAACGAATACCCTGGAAGACCCGATCAAGTCAATTATGACTTCGGATGATAAGATATCATCCCAAGCCACAGGATGTATTATGTCATAATGGGGCTCACCAGACTCAGATACATGTATTATCACTTGGCTCGTAGGCAGTTGAGGGTGTATCTGTATATAATCAGTTACATTGCCTTTGGATTTTACTACTTCAATCAATTCATGCCCCAAAGCATCATCTCCGACGCTGGTGATCACAGCCGACCTCAAGCCTAAGGATTGCACCCTATTGGAAATATTAAAAGGAGCACCACCCACTACCTTGCCGCTAGGCAACATATCCCACAGTAATTCACCAAAACAAACGATATCATACATGTCTGTCGATTATTAGTAAACACTAAGAAAGAAAACTTTTTCTGAATGGGAATTATTAGTTCTCTGGTATATTGGGTAACTAACTAATAAAGACTATGAAACCTGTTTATAGGATTTGTAGTTCTTTTAATAGTTCATCAGGTTTCTTGTACCCTGGAGAAGATTTAATTTTATTCAAGTTGCTATCGAGGTATACCATAGTCGGATATCCTAACCTGCCATTCATCATCTTCATGGCTAATTTATTGACGCCCTTGCGTCCGGAATTGATCCATTCATACGTTTCTCCTTGAAACTCAACAGGCAGACGGCGCTCAGCATTAAATTTAACCAAAACAAAATTTTCATTGAGGAACTTCACTACCTCTGGATCTGTGAATGTTTTCTTGTCCATGACTTTGCACCATCCACACCATGAGGTATACATATCAATCATCACTCTGCGATTGCCAATATTCATATCATCCAAATCATCGATACGGTACCATGACAATCCTGACTCTGTAACTTCCTTAGGCTCAACCCCGAAGGACTGTCCATTACCTGTTTGGCAAGAATATATAGTGAGGACAAATAAAATGGAAAATAAAGCAGACAAAACTTTCATGGCAATTTCATTATGCCATAAAATTAATATTTATCGGACGTACTTACCACTGCTTAATAAAATCTCTGTTAGGTTTAAGATGATCTTAACTATGATTTCCCTCTACTGACTGCTAGAGATCGTCATCTGAACCTTCTTCTCTAACTCAGATACAGTATCCTTAAACAAGATATCTGTATCCATGAGATCCTGAACTGTCCTACAAGAGTAAATCACTGTGCTGTGATCTCTCCCACCAAACTGATCTCCAATAGTCTTGAGGGAGTTAGTTGTATGGTTCTTAGCCAGATACATAGATAGCTGTCTTGCGATAACCACCTCTCTTTTTCTGGTCTTTCCTTGCAGTTTATCCAAAGGTATTTTGAAATGATCTGCTACAAGATTTTTTATGTTTTCTACCGTAATCTCTTTATTAACTTCCTTTACAAAGCTCTCTACAACCTGCTTAGCCAAGAGCACATCAACCTCTTTGTTATTGAGGGTTGCCTGAGCTACTAACGAGATGAGCACTCCTTCAAGCTCTCTGACATTATTCTTGACATTATAACTGATAAACTCCATGACATTTGAAGGTATCTCTACCCCTTCCGATTCAATCTTAGCAAGAAGGATTGCCATACGAGTTTCAAAGTCTGGAGTCTGTAGATCTGCTGACAACCCCCACTTAAATCTTGAAATTAAACGGTCTTGAATTCCTTCGAGTGACTTTGGTGGGCTATCAGAAGTAATAATTATCTGTTTGCCGAGTTGATGGAGTTCATTGAATATATTGAAGAATATCTCTTGGGTTTTAGCTTTACCACTTAAAAACTGAATGTCATCTACAATCAATAAGTCAATCGACTGATAGAAATTGACAAGATCGCTTATAGAATTTTTTCTTATTGACTCGATGATTTGATTGGTGAATCTCTCAGTGCTGATATATAAGACAAGTTTTTTAGGAAATCTCCTGATCACCTCATTCCCTATGGCATGAGCCAAGTGAGTTTTTCCAAGTCCTACATCGCCATATACGACTAGTGGATTAAAAGCAGTACCTCCAGGATTTTTAGCTATTGCTAATCCTGCTGACCGGGCCAGCTTGTTGCAATCTCCTTCAATAAAATTGTCGAACAGATATTTTGGATTTAACTGTGGATCTATTTTTACTTTCTTTATCCCCGGTATAACAAAAGGGTTTCTTATGGACTCTGTTCCATTAAATTGGTTTCCATACCTATTATTCTGCATGCCAGCGTCAGTATGGTTGTCCAGCACAATCTGATATTCCAATCGTCCGTCCTCGCCGAGTTCTTTTCTAATGGTTTTCTTGAGTAACCCTACGTAGTTCTCTTCGAGCCATTCATAAAAAAAATTATTAGGGACCTGAATGGTCAATGAGTTGTTGTCTATCTTAATTGGTCTTATCGGTTCGAACCACGTTTTATAACTCTGAGGATTGATACTTTTCTTTATAGTAGAGAGACAATTGTCCCATACACTCAGGTGGTCTTTCATCTAATCTTAGTTCTAACAATTTCCAAAAAATAAATATCGGTCGGGGCAAGACTACGGTTCACTACTTATCCTTTCTCACTTTCTCCGTAGTACAAATATGATCATTTATAGTTTATGGAGGAACAAAATCTTTTAGCTATTTTATAATTTAGACTACCCAAAAATTAAAATTGAAAAGACTCAATTTCAGAGGTTTACATATTGAATTTTCACTAATTATTAAAATTTTTATATGATTACACTTCGGTTTCATAAAATTTTATATATCCACAATCTCCCTTAAAGAAGAAAGAATCGGCGCAATAGTAATACCCCTTACCAACCCTTAAGAAAAATAAAGTTCTACCTCTTTTCTTACTGCTGATATTACCGTGGATCCAATGTTTTTATTAAGCAATTGGCCCTTGTTTATTAGATCTTGGACGTAGATGGGAAGGTCATCGTCTCGGTGCTCTATATAAGAGGAGGTCACATGATTAATAGTTTGTTCCTTGAGGAGTTCTACCATCTCCCAGAGTTGCCCTGATACATAGAGTTGTTGTGTCAGGTTGTGTTCATATTCTTTTTGTATGGAGACTAACATAATATTCCTCAGAGCCTTAGGATCGAGAGATGGATTATTGAGCCTCAGAACTAATTCTCCTAACTTGATGCGCTCACATAACAGAACAATTCGTTCATATGCTTGAAATCTTAGAGCCTTAGTATCCTTATCAATGCCACGTCTCTGCTGTACCATGAGTAAAGAGGTTTGTTGGCGAGTGTATTGCTTCATCAAAAAATAAATTATTAATGAAGGTAAAACGTACTTGACTGTCTCCAAGAGCACACTTATATAATCC
>CAZJHC010000288.1:0-5121 GCA_964545645.1 uncultured Saprospiraceae bacterium | reverse complement strand
TATTTATTATTTAAAATAAAAATCATCATTATTAGTGCCGTTTATATGTGGATAACTCAATAGGGATCTATTTTATAAACAGCTATACACTAGCTTATTAACAACGTGGTGATAGACTAAGTAATTGATAATCAAATGATTGAATACCAATCTTTGATAATGTGAGTTGTGACTAACAGACTAATTGTGGAATACTAATGATTGGACTCAATTAGAATCTTAGGTGAATAACTTTCGAGAGTGTGAATAAGAGGGGATGTCTGAATCTATCATAACATAGTGAGTAGTACGGTCAAGTAAAACTTGTTATTAAAAGTGGAAAAAGTAAAATGCTATGAAACTGATTACGAGGGGCAAACATATCTGTATTTTTCTATATGTTAGTAATACATAAAATCAGTAGTATTTAAGGTTATGAGGGCAGTCATACAGCGGGTAAGTGAGGCAAGGGTTATCGTCGATAAAAAAATTGTCGGCGCCATCAAAGATGGCTTGATGATATTGCTCGGGGTAGGCCAACATGACAGTCAAGAAGACATCCAATGGCTGGTGAAGAAAATAGTAAACATGCGAATCTTCTCAGATGATGACGATAAGATGAATCTGAGTGTTTTAGACATTGGGGGAGCAGCACTAGTCATTTCTCAGTTTACACTGTTTGCCTCAACTAAAAAGGGTAATCGCCCCTCCTATATCAATGCTGCTAAGCCAGAGCTTGCCAATCAGCTCTATCAAGATTTCCTTGCGAAGTTGAGAACAGAACTGGAAATAGTTGAAGAAGGAATATTTGCAGCGGATATGAAGGTCTCCCTAACTAATGATGGGCCAGTTACAATAATCATTGATTCAAAAAATCGAGAATAATGACATTAACAGAATTGCAAGAAACAGTAGATCAATGGATTAAGACATATGGAGTGCGTTATTTTGCTGAGACCACGAATACGATAGTATTAATGGAGGAAGTAGGAGAGTTATCTCGGTTGATAGCACGAGTTTATGGAGAACAATCTTTTAAGAGAAAAGAAGACCAGCAAAATGCTAAAGCCAACATTGCGGAGGAATTAGGCGATATATTGTTTGTGATCACATGCCTAGCTAATCAGATGGACCTTGACCTTAATGCCATTATGACTAAGAATTTAGATAAAAAGACCAGTCGTGATCACGATAGACATCTTGAGAACCCAAAGCTATCCGAATAGATAAATAATATGAGTAAGATTTATGACCTTGGCTATTCATTATGACATCAGCATCTTGGTACACAAAGATCCGCTCTAATAGAATTGCATCAGTAACATTAGCAATGCTCATGGTCACCTCTCTTTTGGCCATGCTGGCCTACGTCATTATACCTGACAAGAGCCATAACGCCAATCGGCAGATATTACAGCTCGCATTAAAAGCGCCAGGTTCTGCTCATAAAATCTGCTACCAAGCTGAGGGTACCCAAAAGAACGATCAAGGAATATTGAGTGCGATGATAGTAGGTAGGAGGGATAATAGTATATACTATCCTTATGACGAGATTAGCTATCAAGATGGAGAGACCGAAATCCTTTATGAGCAGAGTCAGATCTCTCGAGAAGGAAAATTTAAGACAGAGAGGTTGAGATTTATACTCGGTAGTGACAAATTTGGTCGTGATGTGTTGAGTCGCCTGATCTTAGGATTGAGGGTGTCACTTACAATAGGGTTTCTGGCGGTGATAGTATCCTTATTTATTGGAATCTTCATAGGAAGCATCGGAGCTTATTACGGAGGTTGGGCAGATCAGGTCGTTATGATAATTATCAATACCAGCTGGTCGATACCGACTTTGCTACTAGCCTTTGCGATTATACTGTCATTAGGTAAAGGATATATGGTCATCGTTCTCGCAGTAGGACTGACTATGTGGGTAGATGTTGCCAGACTCGTCCGTGGACAGATAAAAGAAGAACGAGAGAAGCCTTACGTAGCCAGTGGAAAAGTATTGGGTCTCTCTGATGTGCGATTAGTCGTGAGACATATATTACCCAATATTTTAGGTCCAATACTTGTGATTGCTGCTGCAAATTTTGCCACAGCGATCTTAGTTGAGTCGGGATTAAGTTATCTTGGCTTAGGTATTCAGCCGCCGGCGCCATCACTGGGGAATATGCTAAAAGAAAATTACGCTTATGCAACTGGTGGCTATGTTTATTTGGCCATGTGCCCAATCATTATGATCATGTTTTTGGTGCTCAACTTTAATTTATTGGGGACAGCGCTACGAGATGTCTTTGATTATAAGAGCAACACGAGATGAGTAGAGAGATAGCTGTATTAGAAAAATTGGAAAAGGAGCTTAGCCTTAAGGAGCTCCAGATCAAAAGCTTGTTGACCATCACACAAGCCATTAACGATAATGTCTCTGCTGATGGTTTATTTAATATGTATCGCTCGTTTTTAAGTTGGGAGATGGGGATCAGCAAGATGGGCCTGTTTATTCCAGACGACGACGACCGCACTTCTTGGAGTTGTGTGTCTCAAATCAATCTAGAAAACAAGAAGATTAATAACGAGAAAATCGTTGAGAACATTCTGAAGTTCAACAGACTTCATACGATCAAGCCTGAAGACCATGACTGTCTGTGGGATTTTGATATCGTAATACCCGTGTTCCACAAGGAGAAACCGATTGCCTATTCACTTATAGGCGGAATCAAGTCTAAAGATGATCTATATAATAAGATACAGTTCATTACTACGATTACTAATATTATAGCTGTTGCGATTGAAAACAAAAAGTTGTTCAGGCAACAAATCGAGCAAGAGCGCCTACAAAAAGAAATAGAGCTCGCACAAAATGTGCAGCAGATGCTCATCCCAGATAATCTCCCTAAGAACGACAAGTATGAGTTATCCTCGATCTATCAACCTCACTTTAATATAGGTGGAGACTACCTTGACTTCATTGATTTCAAGAATGGTCGGTTTATCTTCTGTATTGCAGACATTTCTGGCAAGGGAGTAGCTGCCGCATTATTGATGGCCAACTTTCAGGCGATGATCCAAAGCTTGATCTATCAATATCGGGATCTGGAGACTTTCATCTTCGCTTTGAATCAGACGGTTCTACGAGTAACTAAGAGCGATAAGTTTATCACCTTTTTTATTGGAGAGATCGACATGAACTCAAAGACCTTGAAATATATCAATGCGGGACATTATCCTCCGGTGCTATATATGAATGGAAAGATCAGAAGACTTACAGAGGGTTGCACGGTGATTGGGATATTTGACAACCTGCCATCGATAGTAGAAGAAACGATTGAACTGGATGGAGAATCGCTCATCATGAGCTTTACAGATGGCTTGGCAGATTTAAGAAATGAAAAAGGAGAGCTTTTTGAGGATAAAGGCATCGAGAGCTTTGTTCTAGCAAATGGAAGTCTAGATGCCGAGACTTTTAACGATGAACTATTGATGGCTATCGAAGATTACAAGGGTTCTGAAGAGTTTCCAGATGACATTGCCGTATTAACCTGCAAAATCTTTTAGGATTTAGTATTTTGAATAGATAGACGACTCAATACGATGAAAAATAAGAACGTTGCGGCAGTATTGGCATTTTTCTTGGGCATGTTTGGTGTACACAAGTTCTACCTGCGAGATCCAGGTGCAGGGATGTTTTATATCATGTTAACAATGATGACAGGAGCCTTGAAGTTTCCAATCGGAGCGATCTTAGGTTTTATAGATGGTCTGAGATATCTAATGATGTCTTCTGCAGAATTTGATAAAAAGTTCAACTCGAAATACTTCAAATCACGTCAGCGAAAGTATCAACGAAAGAAATCACCACAGCACGAGTACTACGAGACAAAGAAGACCAAAACTAAATCAAAGAGGACAGTGCGAAATAACCCCTTTAAAAAAAGCGGGATCAAGAAGTATAAGGATTACGATATCCAGGAGGCAATCTTAGATTTTGAGAAGGGCATCAAGTTAGAGCCTCATGACATATCTCTTCACTTCAATATGGCGAGTGCGTACTCATTGTTAGAGAACAAGGAAGCTGCCTATAAGTATTTGGCTAAAGCAGTGGAGTTAGGATTCAAGGACTTTGATAAGATAAACACCCATGACGATCTGGCCTTTTTGAGGATACAAGATGATTTTGAATCGTTTAAAAACTCAGGTTTTAAGAACACAAACACGAGTCAAAGACCAAAAACAACAAGAAGTAGTCAGGCCAATACTCAGACCAAGGAACCGATGGACGATGTGCTGTTATCACAATTGAATCGTCTGATGGAGCTGAGGAAAAAAGGAGTTTTGACAGAGAATGAATATCTCGTTGAACGCAAGAAAATTTTAATACAGCAATAACTACGTTGATGGGATCAATAAATAGGGCGTTGAGAGATCTGAGAGCGCTACTATTTATGGATCTATGCATCGGCTGTTACAAGAGGGAGCCGATCTCTGGAAAACTGTTTTGTCTGAGTTGCTACGTGGATGTCCCTTATATTAAAACACAAGAGAGTATACCTGCGCTCTTAATTGGAAAGGCTGACCTACCTACAGGAATAGAAGCATTTTATAGTTTAATGACCTATAGTAAATCTGGCCTGCTTAAGACAGTGATTGACGCCCTTAAGTATAGAAGTCGTCCCGATATAGGGATAAAGCTCGGAAGACAATTAGCCGATAGAATTAAAGATTCTGTCCCAACTAATTCTGTTCTTATTCCTGTTCCGCTTCATCCGAAGCGACAACATGAAAGAGGATATAACCAAGCGCACAAAATTGCCCAGGGATTGTCGGAGCACATAGGTGTGGCTATTGATGATAAGATCCTAAAGCGAATTAAGTACAACGAATCCCAGACTAAAAAGAGCGCCCAAGAACGCAAAAGAGTAAAGGACCAGAAATTTGTATTGAGCAAGAATTTTAGCATTGATACCAATCAACATGCAATTATCGTCGATGATATTATTACGACGGGATCAACCATAAGTGCATGTTACTATCTACTCAATGAAGCGGGCTATGAGAAAATATCTGTAGCTACCTTAGCAATTACCATATAATATAACGCATGACAGACATTATCAAAGAGCAATTCAAGTTGCGCATCTACACAGAAGG
>CAZJHC010000287.1:0-5127 GCA_964545645.1 uncultured Saprospiraceae bacterium | reverse complement strand
GTATTAAAGCAATGTGGACAGGCAGTGACAATCTTTTGCACCTCGTAATTATTCAAGGTTTCAATATTTTGGATCGCTGACATCTGAAATATGAACTCGTTGCCTGCTCTACGAGCTGGGTCACCGGTACAGCTTTCTTCATTGCCTAATATGGCAAAACTGATCCCTACAGATGAAAGAATCTTAGCGAAGGCGATAGACACTTTCTTGGCTCTTGCATCAAAACTGCCGGCACAACCTACCCAAAATAATATTTCTGGCTTTTCTCCCGATGAGACAAACTCTGCTATGGTTCTTACTTTCATATTATTATAATTCTGGCTTATTAGCTATCTATTTCTGATGTCCAAGCATCTCTCGCATCTGGCAACTGCCAGACGGCGCCACCACTTTCCATGCTGTTAAATAATGGTAACCAATCCGATGGACCTGCCGAATTAGTGAGGATCTCATATCGACTCATCTCTAATATAGGTTCTAATGGATTAATAAGGAATGGACACGCCTCGACACATGCATTACACGCTGTACAGGCGAAGAGTTCCTCATCTGTGATGTGATCAAAAAGTGATAGACCATCATCAAAATTCTCCTTGGTCAGCACATCACCACCTTTGTCGGCATTGATATATTCTTTATTTCCTGTCTTCAGTTTCTTACCTATATCTTCGGACCTATCTCTGATATCCATCATGATTTTCCTTGGTGATAATTTCTTACCCGTAAGGTTCGCAGGACAAACAGAAGTACATCGACCGCACTCTGTACATGTATATGCCTCAAGGACATTCTTCCAACTTAGATCCATGATATCCTTAGATCCAAACTCCGGGATCTCCTCATCCATAGCGCCTTCGGCAGATTCCTCGACTAGCCCCATCATCGACTTCACCTCATTCATTATAGCGGGCATATTAGGCATCTCACCTCGAGGTTTCTTTTTAGTAAAGTATACATTAGGAAATGCTAAAAATATATGTAAATGTTTAGAATATGGCAAGTAGGTTATAAAGCCAAATACCACAAGTATATGTAACCACCAACCAAATCTTTCAACGAGATGGAGCGTTCCTTCGGAGAGCCCACCAAAAAGTGTTGGCCCCAACCAACTGCTCACAGGAAGTGTGCCTGTATCAGGAAAATGACCAGGGTCTAACGTCTGCAATAGGACGTCTGCACCGTTCATACTAAAAATACCTATCAAGAGTAGTATCTCTCCATATAGTATAAGGTTGCCATCAAGCTTAGGCCACCCGTTCATCTCTGGTTTGATAAATCTTGGAACTTTAAGAATGTTGCGTCTCCACAAGAAAATAATCGTAGATACAAAAGCCAATACAGACAAAATTTCTATGAATCCAATGATAATGGTATAAAGCACACCGAGCTTGTCGGCAAAAAATCTATGGACCCCGCCAAAGCCATCTATAAAAATCTCAATCAATTCAACCTGAGTCATGAGGAAGGCCACATAAATGAACAGATGTAAAAATGCCGGAATGATTCTCTTAAACATCTTACGTTGCCCAAAGGCTACCAAGAATACGTTTTTCCATCTCCACCCTGTATCTCCATCAATTTTATCATCCTTTCCTAATCTTATATTACTATAGATAGTGCTGAACTGCTTAAAGGCTACAAAAAATACTACTGCACTTAGCAATATGAATATGATCTGCGAAATACTCATGAAATGCTCATTATTTAATTATCAGATTTTAATTGCATCTACATATCATATTATAACTTGTATAAGAGATATTTGCTAAAATAGTCAAACATCGATTTAGATATAACAAGATTGTAGATGATCATACTCAATGATAAACAAATCAGACAAAAGCTGAGAAGACTTGCTTTTGAAATTATTGAACAGAATAGCGAAGAAGAAAATATTATTATAGCCGGCATTAATAATAATGGGTATGCCTTTGCCAAATTATTGCAAACAGAGCTTCGCTCTATAAAAGATACCAAGTGTCAATTTACTCTGGCCAATATTAAACTAAATGCTGCCAACCCTATCGTTGATGATGTGGTGGTTGATCTTGATCCTTCGAAATATGAACATAGTGTAGTGATCGTCATTGACGACGTCGCTAATACCGGGAGGACGCTATTTTATGCTTGTATCCCATTCATGGAAGTCTTGATAAAAAAACTCCAAACTGCGGTAATGATTAATCGAACGCACAAGTCATATCCAGTGTCGGTCAACTTTATAGGGCTGTCCTTGGCTACTACTCTTAGCGATCATATAAACTTGGACATCAGTAATAAAGAGAATTACGTCGCCACGGTCATCTAATGAATCAATCTTTGCTGATGGTATTAAATCGTTCTACGTACTCAGTGATAGGGCGATGGAGGTCTTCTACCCCGTCCACTAATGGAGCGACGACAGGGAGCTCCAATTCTCGTTCCATCATGATCATAATATTTCTTAATTCTGCTTGATTGAGTTTATTGCCGCTGGTTACGGTTACAGCGATTACCTCTGCACCATATTGATTGATCAGTTTAATTTCATCACGAGTTGAGGGCAATAAGATCTTAAGGTCCTCATACCCCTCGAAATAGATGCGCTCAGGACTAACTTGAAGTACTACTCCTTTAGCGTTTCCTGACAATAAAAACTCACTACCTCCAGGGCCTGATGGATTACGCAAAGATGATTGCCCTTCAAGGAGTATTAGCTCAGGAGATTCTTCTTTATAACACGACAGTATGGACCTTTCTATCTCGCCTGAGATAAAATCATTGAGCGTAGAGTCAAAGATGAATCCATGTTTGTATCCTTGCATCCAACCCGTCTGACCTGTATAGATCATTTCTGTTTTGAGTTTTCTGTCATTGCACATTTGGTAGATCATCCCGGCTGTAGTTCTCTTACCAAGTGCACAATCCACTCCTAATACTGCTATAATGGGGCATTCAACTTCATAGATATCACCTTCCCAAAAGTGTAAATCTGTTATTGATTTTGGTCTACGTATATCTTTTATTATGACTTCATGTTCCTCAGCAAGAGTGCTAATGTCTGACATGCCCGATAAATAATCGTGCAACCCATTGACTATATTGCAATGATGCTTGATAGCAGTTATAATTTCTGGTTTAAACGAATTGGGCAATAAGCCACCATGTGTCGCTACTCCGATTATTAAATTGGTGATGTTGGAACATTTTTCTAGCGCCTCAGCCACACTGGCATATATAGGGATTCCCAGTGGTTTATTATCCATTACCTCTCCAGCATCTTTGCCCGCAAAGTCTTTGTCGACAACCGCCTGCACATCAAATCTCGAAGAGTATCTCAATAATCCATGACAAGTTTTGGCATTGACAGTATTTAAATAACCATGAGTCAAAACGATCGCTTTTCCTGAAAGCATAATATTCTAATTTATCAGTTGAACCCCTAAACCATATTCGTTAAGATCGGGGTATAAAATTCCGTTTTCTAAAATGAACCCTCCTGACACGACATCTTTTGCCAGATCAAAGCTGCCATCAAGATCTATAAATTTAGTATTACTAAAAGCATAGGCTATATTTAATGCAGCGGATATACTTATTCGACTTTCGTCCATGCACCCCCACATTAAATGTATGTTACGTCGCAAGGCTACTTCTGCTATTCTTTTGGCTTCTGTGATTCCGCCACTTTTCATCAGCTTAATATTAAAGATTCCATAGGCTCTAGGCACCGCACTCAATACCATAGCATCCTCAAAAGATTGACAATCTTCATCCCCTGCACATGCCTCAACTATACTTTGAGGCAACTGTCTCATATTATCATAGTCCCCTTGCCGCAATGGTTGCTCAAAAAACTCTACAGGATCATGACTAGTAGCGTGGATAAACTTTACTAATTCTTCAGTTGTAAAACCTTGATTTGCATCCACTCGTATTAAAATCGATGAAGGCGTAGATTCTCTTAACTTGATATATCGTTCTAAATCACTATCGTAGTCTGTTCCTATCTTTAACTTAATACATTTAAAGCCCCTATCAACATATTCTTTTCCTTCTTCTAATGTTTCTTTAAGTGATTTAATACCTATGGTGATAGACGTAGCTAATGGTTTGATGCGACGACCTAAATATTGAGAGATATGAATCTTGAGATGCTTACAGAATAAATCATGAAGTGCCATATCAAAAGCGGCTAACACAGCTGGTTTACCTAAAAGATGAGTTGACAGCAAATCAATAAGAACATGAATCTGCCTTATATCCTGATTAACAAGTAGTTCAGATAGCCCATCCTGAAGAGTGCTTATATCTGATATTATAAGTTCCCCAGTAACATGAACAGACGGACAACCAGCTCCTAAGCCGGTAAATTGATCTGTTTTAATCGTAACAATATAGTTCTTGACGGCATCATGTCTTACGTAGGTTACCTCATAAGGTCTCGTGAGAGGTATATCGACTATATCTATGTGTACTTTCTTAATTTTCATGAGATGACAAGCTAAAACTTTTTACACCTCTAATTAAGAATAAAAATTACTAATAGTAGAAATAAAAAAGGAGGTCAATTTCTTGACCTCCTTGGCGTTAATATCTTCTTCTGTCATATCCACCGCCACCGCCACGGTTTCCACCGCCGCCATAGCCGCCTCTATTGCCGCCGCCGCCGCCACGGTTAAAACCACCTCGGCCACCACCGCCACCACCTCCAGGAGGGTTAGCTTTCTTGACTACGATGTTTCTACCGTCTATCTCTGAGTCGTTTAACTCAGCAATGGCGCTTAGGCCTTCGGCATCATTAGGCATTTCTACGAAACCGAAACCTTTGGATCTGCCTGTTTCACGATCCATAATAACTTTAGCAGAATCTACATCACCATATTGCTCGAATAAGCTCTGTAGTTCTTCGCCGGTTGTGTCATATGACAACCTTGCTACAAAAATGTTCATTAAATAAAAATTAAAATAAAAAAATGAGGTTAAATAAGACAGGTCAAAATCATAATAGACGTATTCCTTCTTGGTTATCCTATATTACAAAAGTACTTCTTTTTTAATTGGTAAATCATATTATAATAAAATATAATATAAATTAGGGTTTGTGGAGCCGGGGAGATTCGAACTCCCGTCCAGACAAAGTGCTAA
>CAZJHC010000286.1:0-5157 GCA_964545645.1 uncultured Saprospiraceae bacterium | reverse complement strand
CTGGAGAATACACCCAGTACTTCTCATCATCAAATATTCCTTTTATTTCTTTTGGATCACTGAATGTATCACCCCGCATAGTCGTCTCATAGAGTTTAATCGCTTTAGATCCTTTTGGCATTGTGCTATAGAAGAACGTAGAGTCATTTACGATGGATAGAAAGTTGTTATTGGATGAGGGCCATTCCTCACCTTCATCTTGCACTTCATTGATAGGCGATGGAAGGGGTACTGGCTCGCTCCATTGATTGTTGAGTCGCTTCATCATCCATATATTCATATCAAAGTTGCCCTTGTTGGCTTTGCCAGGAATAGGCCGTTCGGAACCGAAGAATAGCATTTTGCCATCAGAGCTTATGGAGACTGCCTCGTCACGATCCGTTGAAAACGTACTCACCTCGGGTTCCGTCCAACTATTATTGACAAACTCTGACTGTCGAATCTTTTGCTTTTCTCCAGGTGCTCGCCTGGAAAAATAGGCTGTATAACCATCTGGAGAAAACATAATGTCAAATTCACTTTGATCAGTCGTTGATATGATACCTGGTGCGAATGGAGTAGCGATATCAACAATTTCAGAACTATACCTGATTGGCTCAACGATGGTTGTGCAAGAACAAATACAGAGCAAGCTTAATAGGGAGATGCAATTCTTCATACTATTTTAATCGATATACAAAATTTTATGTAGATCGGATCTTTTAAGTGTGATATTCTTATCTGACGACATTACATTGTTAAGTGTGCTGTTGCAAATTTTCTACTAATGAGAGTTTTATGTACCTTTTTTACAAGTTATGCTAAAGACTAAAATATGATCATACCACGAAGAGTATTTGCCCAAAGAAGTGCCACCATCATAGCTGGGGGACTCGTCGGCACACCATTGTTGAGATCTATGAATCGTACAGTCGATCCAAGTGATCAAGTGAATGTGGGAGTAATAGGTTGTAAAGGCATGGGTTGGTCCAATATGTGGGCTATGTTGCAATCCCCAGGAGTACATTGTGCGGCAATATGTGATATAGATGATGCAGTATTGGAAGAGCGCACGCAAAGTGCCTTAGAATTTCAGGACAAAAAACCCAAGATATATAAGGATTATCGCAAGCTTTTAGAAAATAAAGATATCGATGCGGTGATCATTGGCACCCCGGATCATTGGCACTGTCTACCTTTTGTGCATGCATTGCAAGCAGGCAAACATGTCTATGTAGAGAAGCCCATCTCCAATACCATCGAAGAGTGTAATCTGATGGTTGCTGCTGCCAAAAAGTATGGTAAAATGGTTCAAGTAGGGCAGTGGCAGCGAAGTGGCCCACATTATCAAGAGGCTATCGATATAGTTAGAAGTGGTGAGCTCGGCCAAATCAGACTTGTCAAGGTATGGGCGTATCAAGGATGGATGAAGCCTGTGCCAGTAGTGGCAGATAGTCCAGCCCCTGCAGGTGTAGATTATAAGATGTGGCTGGGCCCAGCACCGATGAGGCCATTTAATAAGAATCGATTCCACTTTAATTTCAGATGGTACTGGGACTATGCGGGAGGCTTGATGACTGATTGGGGTGTCCATGAGATTGACATTGCTTTATATGCCATGGGCGCCACGTCTCCTACATCAGTAATGGCCTCTGGCGGCAAGTTAGCCTATCCTCATGATGCCTCAGAGACTCCAGATACGTTGCAGACAACTTTTGAATATGAGGGCTTCAATATGCTATGGGAGCATGCTACAGGCATAGATTTTGGCCCATATAATCGTCGAGAGGGGATAGCCTTCATAGGAAATAATGGAACCCTCATAGTCAATCGTGATGGCTACGAAGTCTTGATCGAAAGAGAAGCCTTAGGTTATAGCGATTGGGGAGATGATAAGATGAAGCATTATGATCCAAAAGAGCGCCCAGAAGGAGTGAATTATTTGCAACTACATGCTGAAAATTTCATTCAGTCTATACGATCTAATGATGCGAGCATACTCAATACGCCGATCGAGTCAGGCAGTGTAGCAGCGATTAATGCTCAGATGGGCAATATCGCATATAAGACAGGTCAGAAGCTATACTGGGATGCTGATGCAGGCAATTTTGGAGACCATGTAGCCGCTAATGAGCTCATCAAGGCCAAGTACCATAATGGATGGGAGTTACCGATTTTATAAGTATTTGGTGTGATGAGCGCTCTGTTATATCTATCCTTCTATATAGTCGCTGAGATAGTCAAAATGATCACCTAATACTCCATTGTGAGCTATCGTTGCTCTATTGAGTAGTTTATCATTGGGATTTTTCAAAGCTGGCAATACATGATCTATAAACATCTCACCAAAAGCCGTAGACGCATCTCGAGGCATCTCATTGGGCAGGTTGTCAATCGACATGACATCAATAGCGTTGGCCGAAAAAGCAGCCACCTCTTGATCAAGGCCAGCATCATATCCAAAGACGGGATCATCGATGGTCGACGCTCGCAAGGTTGAAGGTATAGAGCTTACTGGGGCTATGTCACAGGTGACATCTGCGATTACTTTAATCCCAAATTTATCTGTCTTCATTTGATCTTTGGTGAAGAATGCAGGGGCATCATTGTCCCAATAGATACCATTGATCATAATATCACTCATCGGCAGAAAGTGATGAAAATCGGAGTCATATTGAGCAGGATTATTGTAGAAATCTCTCACATCGTCAAATACCTCTCCATCCTTTCTCCGTGCATAGTAAAAGCTGTTGAGTTGAGTAAAAACAGGCCCATCATACTGAGTTGTTACATAATCGATTGGGCGCACTTTTTGGATGCCCATATCCTGCAACACCTCAGCAGCTCCATTGGCTACACGACCAGTACCTGTCAATACAATTTTTACTGGAGGGATATTGATATCAGCGTATACTGCTTGAGCTGCTTGGTAATCATATAAGTCTTTCATTCGGGGCATGGACAATAGACTTGATCTTTGACCATAAGTCCACAAGGCATTATGGGCACCTACCATGCCAGCGAATCTTCCAAACGCAATAACACGGGTTCCTTGATCATTGGTTAGTACCTCATAGTCAATCAATCGTATGTTCTTTTTGATAATGGCTTGTAGTAATCCTCGATTGTACTCTTGTTCCTTAATCGTATGTGAAAAAAAGAAGTAAGTCTTATTCGAAATTAATGCATCGATAGGCACCTCCTTAACTCCTAATAGTACATCACAGTCGCTGACATCGCTAACTATTTTGATGTCCTGTGCTCGATAATCTTCGTCAGAAAAGCAACGCACATCAGAACTTTCTACTACCAAATCAATACCTAAGTGAACTAATCGCTTGCATTGACTTGGATCAAATACTACTCTGCTATCTGATGGAGTCTTGCGCTCTTTAATGATCCCTATTTTCATAAGTCGGAAGATCAGAAAATTATTTTAAATGATTCGTATCATCCTCTATCCTTCATAGTACGATTATGAAGATTGGCGGGTTTTGTGTAGAATAAGCCAAATTTGAGCAAGTCTGGATTTTCTAAGAGTCTGTGAGCAATTAGTAGGGTAGTCGAATATTTTCAAATGGTCAAAAAAGATGAAGCTATCTATAGGTAATAAGCTCGACTCTCCTCCTGAGATTTAGCGGAGGGCTGATAGTGGAGCAAAGTTTTCTGATACTATAGAGCCTTCATATCAAGTATGACCATGTGCTAATCCTACAGATTAAGCCCATTCAATGTATCCTGTACTATGTCTCTTTTCAACTCATCCTCAAGATTTTGAAAGTCATCCTTTCCAAACTGCTCATTTATAGTCCCATTGTCGAGCAGACAGATTTGGTCACAGTTCTCTTGTAGAGATGAGAAGATATGAGATGAGATGATGATGGTTTTGTTCTTCTCTTTGAGCTTGGCTATGATAGCGGACAGGATCATGTTACTCTGGATATCTACGCCGTTGAAAGGTTCATCCAATATGAATATGTCGTTTTGCTGCAGCAAGATTCCTAAGAAGGCCAATTTCTTGGTCATACCCGTTGAGTAATTTATGGCATACTCACCTAAGGGTAGATCGAATATATTTTGTTCTTCGAAGTTGTCAAAGTGGATTCCTCGGGCAGTACAAAGTTGTTTGAGGTATTCCCATCCTGTGATATAAGACATGATAATAGGATGGGTATATAAGAAGCCCATATGATGTCTTAAGTTGTCAAAGTCAGATGTGACTTCGCCTTCATAAGACTCTAACCCTGCTAAGCACTTGAAGAGGGTGGTTTTGCCTGCACCATTTTTACCTACGATGCCATAGACCTTGCCAGAGTCAAAGGTAAAGTTGACGCCTTTGAGTACTTGTTTAGTACCATAACTCTTTTTTATGTTGACAACCTTCAGCATGATAGGATGGGTTCTAATCTTCTCTTGGATTGCTTATAGAAGATCCAAAAAGTAAATGGAATCAAAGGTGGAAATACAATACTCATGACATAAAGTATGGTCTGAGGTATATTAAGCTCTCGTGGATAGGAGGAATATTTGGCTAGAACTATAGTAGTGTGGATGATCTGAGCTATCAAGTACAGGGATAGCAGGTTGATCCATTGCTCAGAGAATGTGATAAGTAATGCGATCATCGCAGGTGCTGTAAGAATAAATGCTCCTATAGCGGCATACATCATCTTGTGCTTGATGAATTGGTGGAACCCCCTCTTATGGATCCATACAAAATAGAGATGTTCGGGTTTGAAGTAGAACGTCATACCTAATAAGAATATGAACCCTAAGCAGACCATTCCGAGATTAAAGTTACCAACGATGATAGCTTGGGCTATGATAAAATAGATTATTAGGACAATCCACAGATATTGTCTGAATCCAACGATATACTCGAATCCAACCCTCCGAAATGGTGTCGGTATAACCCATGTTGTGGTGCGATTGAATCGTACCACAGATAGGATACTACTAGCTACTAGTAGAACAGCCATTGCCACTAACTCTTGCTGATAGATCAAATAGATCATAAAGGGAAGCGCCATTATCCCGTTCTCTATCAATCGAATAGATCGAATGTCAGAGCTGGTGTAGAGCAGTTGGAGTTGTTCATTTCTATGTCGCTCACTCAATCGCTGAATCAAGCTGATACACAAAATGACATAGATGAAAGGAGCTAACTCAGTCTTATAA
>CAZJHC010000285.1:0-5176 GCA_964545645.1 uncultured Saprospiraceae bacterium | reverse complement strand
TCTAAGGGGAGTAAGACTCGAGATGCTGATTATGTAGAGCATCTGTTCGTTGCCAATACTCACAACTATTTATTGTTTTTCACAGAACAAGGAAGATGCTTTTGGCTGCGAGTATACGAGATACCAGAGGCCTCTAAAAATGCATCGGGTAGGGTAGTACAGAATATTATCTCAATTCCGAAAACTGATAGTATCAGAGGATATATCATTGTCAAGGATCTTAAAGATCAAGAATTTTTGGACGAGCACTTTATCATGTTCTGTACGAAGAAAGGCATCATTAAAAAGACAAACCTTGAAGCATTCAGTCGTCCAAGGACAAATGGAATCAATGCCATCACCATCAGAGAAGGAGACCAGTTATTAGAAGTGAAGTTGACAGATGGTAACAATGATGTGTTTATAGCCAATAAAGGTGGAAGATCTATTCGATTTGATGAGAGTAAAGTTAGAGCGATGGGGAGATCTGCAGCTGGAGTTAGAGGAATAACTTTGGATAACGATCTTGATGAGGCGGTAGGAATGGTATGTATCCCTAAGGAAGATATAGAAACAAGCTTATTCGTGGTGTCAGAGGAAGGTTATGGTAAAAGATCAGAAAGAGACGATTATCGTAAAACCAACAGAGGCGGAAAAGGAGTTAAAACACTCAACGTAACAGATAAGACAGGTCAATTATTTGCTATCAAAGGGATATCAGATGATGATGACTTAATCGTGTCTACTAAAAACGGAATCGTCATAAGAATAAAAGCTAGTGAATTCAGAATAATGGGTAGGGCCACTCAAGGGGTCAAGGTCATTAATGTGGATAAGAAAGATCAAATTGCGGACATCGGAGTGGTTAGAGATGTCCGAGGAGAATATGATGAGGAAGAATAGTTATAGTCTTAACAATTCATGTAGTATTTTTAAGCTTTATTTAAATTTAAGTGGGAATGATATTGCGTCCCACAGATGTAATAAACTTAAAACAAAAACTTAATCAATGAAAAGTATATTCGGAATAGTATTATCCCTTTTCTTGGTATGCCAACTGTCGTTCGCCCAAGGAGAGAAAAGTCTTAAAATGGCTTCTAAGAGCTTTAGTGAGTTCTCAAGTGATCCTTTTGGCAATACAGCGGCATTAGACGAAGCCAAGGCTCACCTCGAAGAGGCATTTAAAGATGAGAAAGTATCCTCAAGTCCTAAAGCTTGGATAACGAGAGGAGAGATATTTTATAACTCTGCTGATGCCCAAATAAAAGGGAAGTTATTGAATCCAGACGCTCAACTTTCAGATCCTGATGCAGCCTTAAACTCAGCAGAATCTTACATCAAAGCATTAGAACTGGCTCAGAAAAAAGGAGATATTAAAAAAATCCTAACCGGATTAGTCGGTACGGAAAACATGCTTAATAATATAGGCGTGGAGTTGTATAAGTTAGAGGACTACATAGGTTCTTATAACAATTTTAAAGCAGAACTTTCTCTAAGTGAATTGCTAAAAAGTAATGGTAAACCAAGTAGATTAGATGCAGAAGGTCTATTAGGTGAAAAACTGTTTTTCGCTGGATTGACCGCATTTTATGCTAAAGAATATCAAGGTTCAATTGATTATCTATTAAATGCGAAAGACAATAATTATACTGATGCGACTATATATCAATTGATCTATGAGTCATACAGATCATTAGATATGTCTGAAAAGGGTTTACCATATTTAGAAGAAGGGAGAGAGACTTTTCCTGATGATAGTGGATTGCTTTTTTCTGAAATCAACTATTATTTAGCTTCTGGAGAGCTCGATAAGATGATTGGTAAATTAGAGTATGCATTAGACAAAGAACCAGATAATCAATCGATTATTGTGACTTTAGGTCAGGTGTATGATCAATTACAGGTGAAATCTAATGAAGCTGGTGAGACAGAAAAAGCAGCAGGTTATTTTGACAAAGCACTGGGGTATTATAACAGCGCCTTAGAAAAAAGTCCAGAAGACTTTGATCTAAATTACAGCGCAGGTGCATTGTACTACAATAAAGCCGCAGGTTATACTCCTGCTCTTAATGAAGTAGCCAATGACTTCAGCAAGGCTGGAGAAGCCAAGTACAATGAAATTAAGAATACTATGGCCAACTTGTTTGATCAAGCATTACCGTTCTTCTTAAAAGCAGATAGTATCAATGGCACAGACAGAAACACCTTGATCGCACTTAAAGAAATATTTGCTCGTAAAGATAATTTTGACAAATCAAATGAGTATAAAGAAAGATTAGAGAATATCGGATCTGGAGGAGAGTAATTACATTCTCATTAAAATAAATAAAGGGGCGATGCTTGACATCAGCCCCTTTTTTTGTTGATTGATTTACTATGCTTACTTTGTCCAAGCAATAATTCAGGCCAAGATGTCTCTTCTTAGATCACTTAGCAATTATATAGACCAGTTCATTGATAAGATAGGTCAAACTGTGTCTTGGATATCGCTGTTGTTAATAATCGTTATGTGTATCGATGTGTTGAGACGATATATTTTAAAGGATTCGAAAGTTTGGATGGTCGAGCTGGAATGGCATTTATTCTCTGTATTATTTCTTTTTGGTGCTTCATATACATTATTGCATGATAAGCATGTAAGGGTAGATCTCTTTTATGAAAACATGTCTGACCGTCACAAGGCTTTCGTCAACATTATTGGCACTATTTTATTCGTTTTTCCATGGTGCTGGATGATTATGATGACCTCGTGGGATTATGCCAGCAATTCTTTTTCATTCAAAGAAAACTCTCCTCAACCAGGAGGCCTGCCAGCGAGATATATTATTAAGTTTAGTATTTTTTTAGGATCAAGCTTATTGTTTTTGCAGGCTATATCAGTACTTATCAAGTCATATTATCAACTGAAGCGCTCTTAACATGGCTTGGGTAGCACTTGTACTTTTTATTTTAATCTTTTTATTCATCTTGTCGGGCATTCAAGTGGCATTCATTCTTGGAGGGCTCTCGGTTATCATTGGCTATTTGTTCATTCCTGATTTTTTTGATCTTTTGCCTATGCGTATTATGGGTACTATGCAAAACGTCGTTTTGCTCGCAGTGCCTCTTTTCGTATTTATGGGGCTCATGTTAGAAAAATCCGGACTTGCAGAAAGCATGCTCAACACTATGGCTGCTCTGTTTGGTAAGGTGAGAGGAGGGCTCGCAGTGTCTGTTGTCATCGTTGGTGCACTACTAGCAGCGTCTACAGGTATCGTTGGTGCTACGGTAGTGACCATGGGGTTAATCAGTTTGCCAACGATGCTCAAGAATAACTATAAGACAGAATTGGCGACAGGAACAATTGTATCATCAGGTACCTTAGGTCAGATTATTCCTCCATCAGTGGTATTAGTTCTATTAGGAAGTGTACTCAATGTGTCTGTCGGAGATTTGTTTAAGGCAGCTATATGGCCTGGAGTCATATTAGTGGGTTCGTACATCATCTATATACTGTTGGTTTCATATATCAATCCTCACTATGCACCTATCTCCGCCGATCCTGACAAGTCTAAAGTATCATTGCGAACAGTATTGTCCGCATTTCTATTGCCAATGCTGTTAATACTGGCGGTCTTAGGGTCCATATTTATGGGCATCGCAAGCCCGACAGAGGCTGCTGCCGTAGGAGCCTTAGGGGCGATCTTATTGACCATGAGTCAGCGAAAATTAAGTATTAAAGTTCTTAAGGATGTCATGCAGGGAACTACCCATCTGACGAGCATGGTGTTTCTAATACTACTTGGAGCGACGACCTTTGCCCTTGTCTTCAGAGGATTAGGGGGTGATAAGTTTTTAATTCATCTCATTGAAAACTCCGATTTATCAGCTACGATGTTTTTAGTCTTAGTTATGGTGGTAGTCTTTATACTTGGATTTTTCATTGATTTTATAGAGATCATCTTTATTGTTGTCCCTGTAGTAGCTCCTATATTCATCGCTTATGATATGGACTTAATATGGATAGGAATATTATTGGCTTTGAATCTACAAACCTCATTTCTTACCCCTCCGTTTGGGTTCTCACTTTTTTATCTCAAAGGGGTATGCCCACCGGAGGTCAAAACGGCTCAGATATATAGAGGTGTTATCCCATTTTTAGTGATTCAGGTGATTGTATTGGCTCTATCCATCTTGGTGCCAGGATGGATAGGGATACTCTAATCTTTGGACAAGAGGTGTAGCATCTTCTCAGCATATCTGCGTCCCATGATACGATAGCCCTCCGAATCAAAATGGGCGATATCCATAGCATCACACCCCTCAGAGGATATAACATGCGATGTAGGTATAACGTCCGATAAGGTATTGATGATGGGGTTCATGCTAGCACAACAGCTACTATCTACACTGACTACCTCTCCGGCGAGCAAAGGAACGTTATCGGCCTCCAGTGATAGATCTGTGAGCATGTCATTGTAGACCTTATGTACATAGTTTGGCCATAGTGTATCCCCGGTATTAGTCTCTCCCTGATGAAGTATGATGCCTTTGATAACTCCATCTTTTCGGGCCTCTTTAGCTAAGTTTATTAGATATTGATAAGGATTGCCATTATAGAAAGCGATTTTATCAGTGAACCATTTTTGAGCATAGGTGGAGTCATAATCTTGATAAATATCTTTATCAAATAATCTGATATCACATCCACCGACGGCAACATTAATTACACCAATCTTTATATGATCAGCTTGTTTGGCGACCATGGTTCTACCAAAATAATCTGATACGGATAAACCAGCGCCACAGTTAGCCAATGGCGGGACAGCCGTTCTCCATTGCCCTTTTATATATCCTTTATCAGGGCAATTCAAGGGTTGATACACCATGAATCGGTCATCTACAATGGTATCCTGATCTTCTATAACTCCAACACCTTCCATATTGGATTGTCCAAAACATAGATAAATATGCATATCCTGATCTGACTCAATACTTCTATTTTGCTCTTTGCACGAAGATTGAATTATCGCAATCATCAAAAAAATGAACATGATAAAGCTGGTTGTATGATCCATTTTATATGGTTTGAAGTTGAAGGGTAACAAGGAATAAACTTAAATATTCAATAGGTTATCTTTACTGTACATCATTCATAAATATTTTCTCGGACAGCTCACTCCATTCTGATATATCAATCTTAAACGCTCTGAAGGCT
>CAZJHC010000284.1:0-5190 GCA_964545645.1 uncultured Saprospiraceae bacterium | reverse complement strand
TATATAGACACCTATAAATCTTTGACTGAGCTGATACCTGTAACTGTTGCTCAGTTCGTAGATCAAATAGTAGATCAATCGCCTACAGGCACAAGTGGGGGATATAAAAAATTATGGGAAAATCTTGATGCTCTTCGACGAGATAGGCATGATCATTATTTGAAGCAAGTACCATGGTCAGATCTTGGGGTCGTTCATAAACTTATGAGCAGGATTCCTGATCAGGCAAATCTGCATATGGCCAATAGCACATCAGTCAGATATGCTCAGTTGTTTGATGCCAATCACACATTGGTTTATCAATGCAATCGAGGCGTAAGTGGGATCGATGGCTGTACAAGTACTGCCATGGGTTATAGTGTTTGTAGTCCAGGACTCAATGTCCTTTTATCGGGAGATGTTGCCTTCTTATATGACAGCAATGCTCTGTGGCATCTACATCGACCTAATAATCTCAGGATAGTTATACTCAATAATGCAGGTGGCAATATCTTCAGAATAATTCCTGGCCCTGCAACGACAGATCATCTTGAGCAGCATTTTGAGTCTCATCACACTACCAAGACCAATCATCTTGCTAAGACTCATGGGATAACATATTTAGCGGCGGACGATTATAACTCTTTGGCTGTGGGTATAGATATGTTGTTCTCAACTCGCCAAGAATTAATCATTTTAGAAGTCTTCACTCCACGACAAGTCAACGATAAGATTTTAAAAGAATACTTTGATTTCATCAAATCAAGTAATACGATGTCTAAATAACTTAATTGATATCTATTTTAAGTGATATTAACTTATTTATTCTTATTTTCAAGATATAATAGCTCAAATGAAAGTAGGAATACCTAAGGAAATAAAGAATAATGAAAATCGGGTTGCCTTGACTCCAGCAGGAGCACAAGCAATGATTAACAGAGGACATACAGTTTATGTGCAAAGATCTGCTGGACTGGGAAGTGGTTTTGGTGATGACTTATATCAGGCAGTAGGAGCAACATTGCTAGATAGTATAGAAGAAGTTTATGCGATAGCTGAAATGATTATCAAAGTCAAAGAGCCTATTGCATCTGAATACGATCTCATCCGTAAAAATCAATTAGTATTCACTTATTTTCATTTTGCTTCTTCCTTAGCGCTGACGGAAGCAATGATAAAAAGCAAGGCCACATGTTTGTCATATGAAACGGTACAATTAGAGGATGGTAGCTTACCACTATTAATTCCTATGTCTGAGGTCGCAGGTAGAATGTCGATACAAGAAGGCGCTAAATATCTTGAAAAGCCATTCGGTGGCAAAGGTGTTCTCTTGGGAGGCGTACCTGGAGTCGAAAAAGCAAATGTTATCATCATAGGTGGAGGAATTGTAGGAACGCATGCAGCTAAGATGGCAGCTGGGTTAGGTGCTAATGTGAGCATCTTGGATATCAATTTGGATAGACTGAGAGACTTGGATGATATGATGCCTGCTAACGTCACAACCGTATTTTCGGACCAGTATAATCTGACTCGGCTCATCAAGTCGGCAGATTTAATAGTTGGAGCTGTCCTAGTGCCTGGAGCTAAGGCCCCTAAGTTGATTACTAAAGATATGTTATCGCTGATGGAACCTGGCACAGTGCTAGTTGATGTGGCTGTGGATCAAGGTGGCTGTATTGAGACATGTAAACCCACTACACACCAAAATCCTACCTATGAGGTGGATGGGATATTGCACTATTGCGTTGCTAATATGCCAGGAGCCGTACCTCGTACATCGACAGTAGCTCTTACTAATGCTACTTTGAAGTATGCTATCAATTTGGCCGACCATGGATGGGAGAAGGCGTGTAAAAATGATCACAGTCTAAGTAAAGGTCTTAACATCGTTGACGGCAAGGTAGTATACAAAGCGGTAGCCGAAGCCTTTGATCTAGTATACGATCCGTTATATTAATAAATTAGCTAATTCGATATAGTTATGGCATGTTCATTATCTTTGGTTCGCTGAAATGAGAAAAGAATATGTTAAAAACAAAAATACTTACGGTAGATGATCGTAGAGTTGACCGAATATTGTACATGGAGCTACTCGGTCATGATAAATATGAATTTAGTGAATTAGACGATGGAGAAAAGCTCATTCCTTTTTTGAGTGAGAATGAAATTGAGCTTATACTTTTAGATTGGCAGATGCCTATAGTTGGTGGTCTGGAGGCTTTAAAGTTGATCAAAGGGAATCCAGCTTTTGCTCAAATACCCGTCATTATCATCACTGGATTAGAAGACGAAAATGTACTAAGTCAAGCTTTTGGATATGGTGGCGTTGACTTCTTGCAAAAACCAGTAAGTGAGGTTGAATTAGTGTCTCGAGTCGAGAGTGCACTTAAGTTGACAAGAGCCCAACGTTCATTACAACGACAGAACGCTCAGTTAGAGGAACTCAATGAGATCATTACAATTCAAAAGCAAGAACTCCAAGCTTCTCTTAAAATAAAAGAAGAGTTAGCAGAACTCAAAAGACTCGAGTTGGAGAGAGAATTAGATGATAAAAGGCGTAAGCTCATAACAATGGAGGTTGAATCCTCTAAAGTCGGCAAGAATGTCGAGGGCATCATCAAAGAAATAGTCAAGAATATCTTACTCTTAAAATCTGAAAACCCAGACAGCCAGGTAATCCGCAATCTCCGTAAGCTTGAAAAATCTCTTAAGGACATTAATCATGAAGAGAACAATTGGGGAGAGTTTAAAAAGGTGTTTGAATCTACCCATCCTGAATTTTTTGGAAAGCTGATGAAGTTGAATCCCAAGTTAACCTCTTTGGATCTGAAGCATTGTGCATATATCAAAATGAATATCGACAATTATGACTTGTCTAACATTCTTGGTGTAGAGATGAAGAGTATACAAATGACTAGGTACAGACTCAAGAAAAAATTAAAATTAGAGTCTGAAACTTCTTTGCGAGAGTATGTGCTTAGCTTATAGAGAGATGGTCTAAGCTTTACTATTATGTCATGTACATATTCTAAGAGATTGAAGTGCTCTTAGAGTTAATTAAACCGCTACCTCAACATTCTTTAGAATCGGCATCTCCGCCAACTCAAACCAGAACTTATGTACTTGCTTAATCATATCAAAGAAATCGAGTACATCTAATGGCTTAATTAAATAGGCATTCGCACCATATTCATAACAGGCATTAATGTCTAAATCTAGATTAGATGTTGTCAATACAATCAGAGGAATCAATCTGAATTTTGGATCCTTCTTGTATAATTTGACGATTTCGTCTCCTTTGAATCTTGGTAAATTTAAATCACATATGATGAGGTCAGGAAGATCTTGATAATCATTATCCACTTTATCTTGGTAGAAATGCTTGGCTTTTTCGCCATCATCAAGAACTATTAACTCTACATTTAGACTGTTTGCTTTGATCGCTTCTTCGATCAATTTGATATCTCCTATATTATCCTCAATGAGGAGAATTTTTCGTTTATTAAAGTTGCTTTTCATTTTAGGGTGTTCAATGTCTTATTAAAGGTGTAACAAAGATCGTTATTTCATTTTAATAATAATTTTACATTTAGTCTACAGATAAAAACTAAGAACATCTAATCAACAAGACCTCAGAGGTGAATTAGGTCGGACATCCTTGTAAAATGAGCCTTTTTTAAGTGCCTCATGTTCTTATTTATCATTTTTGCATCTCCTATCACCAATAATTGTTACATCTACTCTACAGATGTTAGTCAGCTACTTTACAATTAATGACTATTACTACAGATAATCTACAAATACAATGTGGTTTTCATTTTGAATCATCGTCTTGAGATTGTAACGATTGATTTTTATTAACCTTAGTAATGGTCCAGAACCATTAGAGACTTGAGAGACCTCAGTGTTTTTCAAGTCTTTTTTTATTGAATAGAATTTAAATTATAGTAGCTCTTTGATCATACATGACAATTATTTTATGCTATATCTATAAAGTAGATTATAACTTCATGGTATAACTTATTATCCAATGATTGAAATGCCCAATGAGAGCGTCAAGTATTTTAAACAAGATGGTGTAGCACACATATTGCTCAATCGTCCAGATCGGTACAATAGTGTTAATCACGATTTAACAGTTGGTTTTATTCAGGGCCTGCATAACGCTAAGTGGGATGATAGTATCAAGTCGGTCGTCGTGTCTGGAGAGGGTCCAGGTTTCAGTGCTGGTGCAGATCTCAAAGGGATTGTATCTCAGTCGGCTTCAGAAATTGAGGATTATATCGTGATGTACTATGCGACGATAGTCAAGAAGATCATTCATATGGACAAACCTGTCATTGCCGCCATACATGGCGCAGTATCAGGAGTGTCCTTGGCATTTGCTCTTGCTTGTGATCTGAGGGTCATGGATGAAAAGGCAGTTCTGAGATATCCATTCATCAATATTGCTCTCGGTCCTGACGGAGGAGCAGGATGGCTATTACAGAGGCTAGTAGGATATAGCAGAGCCTATGAGATGATTACAAGTGGCGAGAAATATGATGCCCAACATTGTAAAGATTGGGGCCTATGTAATAAAATAGCGCCCAATGGTACAACGCTAGAGGTCGCCATGTCTTGGGCCAAAGATCTCTCGCAGAAAGCACCGATGGCGATGGCTATTACTAAGAGAGATTTACGTCATGCCGTCACATCAACATTAGAACAAAATACGATCCATGAGGCTCGAGAACAAAAAGCAGCTTTAGAGAGTCATGATTTTAGCGAAGGTGTGGCAGCATTTATGGAAAAAAGAAAACCTAACTTTAAAGGCAAATAAAAAAGTATGCAGGCTGATAGTAAGATCATAACTGGCGAAGATTATATCAGCTCCATAAGAGGTCGTAATCTCAATGTTTATTTATTCGGAGAGAAAGTAGAGGAGCCAGTAGACCACCCAATCATGAGGCCTTCTATCAATGCTGTGGCTGAGACCTATGATCTCGGGGTTAGAGCACCAGAATTAGCAACAGTGGTATCCCCGTTAACTGGAGAGAGAATCAGTCGATTCTTAGGGATATGTTTGAGTACTGATGATTTAGTCCTGCAGAATAAGATGCAGCGGAAGTTAGGTCAAAATACTGGAACATGTTTTCAACGTTGTGTCGGAATGGATGCGAGCAATGCCTTGTACTCCGTCACATATGAGATGGATGAGGCATATGGGAC
>CAZJHC010000283.1:0-5207 GCA_964545645.1 uncultured Saprospiraceae bacterium | reverse complement strand
ATGCTATAGTAGACTATGTAGAGTGGGGTACAACGGGTCATGCTCGATCCTCAGTTGCCGTTGATGCTGGGATTTGGTTTATGAATAATGTTGCTGAGACCTTTACTGAAACGCAAAGTTTAGTCTATGATGGCAGTGGAGATACTCCCTCAGACTGGTCTGTGATGTCGCCTAGCCCATGTGATAGGAATGCATTTGGGGGTATCGTCGATGATTGGGATATAGTAGGAAATCCAACAGCTCAGTTTATTACTGTCAATATTAACTCACTCACAGATAAAAACATTGTGGAGATGGAGTTGAGATCGATAGAAGGCAATTTAATAAAGAACATAAGCTTTGCTGCGGTTCGGGATGAAAATAAACTATCAATCGATGTGTCAGGATTACAAGATGGATTGTACCTATTGATTATGAAAAGCCCAAGTGTGAAGAGGGTTCAAAAAGTTATTAAGCAAAGTTATTAAGCAAAGTTATTAAGCAAAGTTATTAATCTATAGATTAAACTTAATCGATCAGTATATTAGGATATAGTTAGTTATAAAGAAATAATATATCCTATGATAATAAATACGACTACTCCAGATTTGGAGGCCTCTAAGAGTTTTTATGAGGCATTGGGATTCAATATATATGAATTAGAGGGCTTGTGCTATGCCGTTGATACACAGGTAGTAATCTATATAAGTACCCATAATACAGATCGTATAGGTACATCGCTGTATCATCATGACTGGTCATCCTACATTGAAAAACTCAGCCAACTTACTAATACCATAACAACACCTTATGGATATTTGCTTGGAGATAGCTCTGGTGCCTATATCAGATTGTTATCAGACAAGCCCGATGTGCCTGATCATACAAACCAGGCTTGTTTGGGATCATATGCTGGACTAAGCATAGAGACGGCAGATTATCATCGATGTATAGATATATGGAGTTGTTTAGGATTTGATGATAAGACAGGAGATATTTCTCAAGGCTGGGTAACCATGACATCAAAAAATGATGGACCCATTAGCATCATGAAACCTATGGCTTGTCCACATATCTTTGGCAATCCAGGTCTGACTTACTTTTATGGACAAAAGAACGAGTCCATCATCACCGACATACGTAGGAGTGGAGTAGCAATAGCAGAGGAAGTAACCGTCTTTAACAATGAAGGCAAAGTAGACAATGTTATCCTACAAGACCCAGGAGGACTAACCTTTTTCATATTTAATGATGGGTAGGATAATGGTTAGTAGCAGGGCAAAAAAAAAGCTGCTAAGAAGCAGCTTTTATAATTTGTTCGAACGTCTGAGGATGATTCATGGCCAAATCCGCCAAGACTTTCCTATTAAGTCCTATATTTTTCTCTGATAGATTATGCATCAACTGAGAGTACGTGGTTCCGTGTAATCGGGCTCCAGCGTTAATCCTTTGAATCCAAAGACTTCTAAACTCTCTTTTCTTTACTCTTCTATCTCTATAAGAATATTGTAATCCTTTTTCAACGGCATTTTTAGCTACCGTATAAACCTTACTACGAGCGCCAAAATATCCTTTAGCTGCTTTTAAGATCTTTTTTCTCCTGGCCCTTGAGGCTACTGCATTTACTGAACGTGGCATTTTTCTTCTTTTAGTTTATACCTAATAATGCTTTGATTCTTTTCTCGTCAGCTTTGCTCACAAGAGTAGAGTCTCTAAGATTCAATTTTGCTTTCTTACTCTTTTTTCTCATCAAGTGAGAGGTGTTGGCTTGAAATCTCTTGACTTTTCCTGAGCCAGTTAATTTAAACCTCTTCTTAGCGCTCGAATGAGTTTTTACTTTAGGCATAATATATTTTCTTCAAATGGTGCGCAAAGGTATTAATTATCATACCACTTCAGCAAGTATATTTGCAAAAGAAATCATTTATTCTTTGTCTTACTTGTATTAATCTACTTATTATCACTTAAGTCATGCATAAGAGTGTAAGCGAATTACTTAAAAATCAATACAATAGCTTCTTTTTGATAGCCGGACCTTGTGCCGTTGAGAGCTATGAAGTATGTTATGAAGTGGCAGCAGTGCTCAAGGATATCACCTCCTCATTGGGTATACCTTTTGTATTTAAAGCCTCTATTGTAAAGGCTAACCGAACTCGATTAGATTCTTTTGCTACGATAGGAGAGGAGGCTGCATTAAGTATTTTATCACGAATCAAACAAGAGTTATCAATTGCTATAACAACTGATGTCCATGAGATAACTGACATTGATAAAGTCAAGAGTTATATTGATATTATTCAAATTCCCGCATTTTTATGTAGACAAACTTTCTTGCTCCAAGCCGCAGGCCAAAGTGGCCTTCCTGTGAATATCAAAAAAGGGCAATTCATGGATGCATCGGGGATGGGGTATGCCGCAGAAAAAGTAATTAATAGCGGAAAATCTTCAGTAATAATAACCGAAAGAGGTAACTCTTTTGGTTATGGGGAGTTAATCGTCGATATGACCAATATCTATAAGATGAAGAAACAAAATCTGAATGTTGTGATGGACTGTACTCATGCAACGCAACGACCCAATAATGATCAAGGAATCACTGGCGGCAATCCAGAGTATACGGAGACGCTGGCTCGAGCCGCATTAAGTGCCGGAGCTAATGGTCTGTTCTTAGAGACTCACCCTAATCCTGAGTTGGCACTGTCTGATGGGAGTAATATGATAGATTTGGACAGTGTAAAAACATTGATTGAGCGATTACATAGTTTTTCTTTGGCGATAAAGAATGTATCGTGAATCATATCATCGATATACGCATACTGCCTGATCAACTCAATGACGAAGAGTATATAAAAAGAGTTTGTGCACGAGAAATCGGGATCAAGGCAAATGATCTTGTCGCATGGAGAATCCTCAAAAGATCAATAGATAGTAGAGGTAAAAGACCTAAATATGTCATAAGAATTGAAGCTCGAACCTCTGAAAGCGAGTTTTATGTAGATCAAAGTATAACGCCTAATTACTCATTGATAAAATCCAATAAAAGAGTCATAATAATAGGTGCTGGCCCTGCCGGATATTTTGCAGCTCTAAGATGTTTAGAACAAGGAATGACTCCTGTAATATATGATCGTGGTAAAGATGTGAGACAACGTCGTAGAGACTTAAGAGCGATACAGCAATTTCATACGGTTAATCCTGATTCAAACTATTGCTTTGGGGAAGGGGGGGCAGGAACCTATTCTGATGGAAAGTTATATACAAGAGCTAACAAACGAGGCAATATTGCTAAGATCCTTCAAATACTGGTAGATCATGGAGCACCATCTGATATCCTTATAGATGCACATCCTCATATAGGCTCTAACAAGTTGCCGCAAGTGGTCTCCGCCATTAGAGAAACAATCATTCAGCATGGGGGAGAGGTCCACTTTAACCAAAGAATCGAAGATTTAATAATTGATAAAGGTGTTATCAATGGATGTGTCAATCAGGCAGGAGAGATGATAAGAGGTGATGCCTATATCCTAGCGACTGGACATAGTGCGAGAGATATATATCGTCTTTGTTATGAGAAAAACATTGATATCGAATTTAAACCTTATGCCATAGGTGTTAGGATCGAGCACCCTCAGTCATTAATAGATGAGATACAGTATAATCAGAGGCGGAGAGAGGATAATCTTCCTGCAGCGAGCTATAAGCTGGTTTGTCAAGTGGCGGGCAGAGGTGTTTTTTCTTTTTGTATGTGTCCCGGAGGGTTAATTGTCCCTGCAGCCACTGCTCCTAAGGAGATCGTCGTCAATGGGATGTCTCTATCGAAACGAGACTCACCGTATGCTAACTCTGGAACGGTAGTAACTATTGACCAAAATCCTTATCCCAAAGATGTTTTTGGAGGAATAAAATATCAGAGAGCATTGGAGCGAACGTTTTTTGACTATGGTGATGGAACACAGAAAGCACCAGCACAGAGGTTAACAGACTTTGTCGACGGAAAGATAAGTTCTTCATTAAAGGATACATCTTATATCCCAGGAATATATGCAGCGCCAGTACATGAGCTGCTTCCTGATTGGATTTCTGAAGCACTGCGTCTCGGAGTGAAGGAATTTGGCAAGAAGATGAAGGGCTATTATACTAAAGAAGCACAAGTTATAGGATTAGAGAGTCGAACCAGCGCTCCGATTAGAATATTGAGAGACTCAGAAACACTGATGAGTCCCTCAACCATTAATCTTTTCCCTTGTGGAGAGGGGGCAGGATATGCAGGAGGTATTCTTTCTGCCGCTCTGGATGGACAGAGAGTCAGTGGTAAGGTTGCGGATAAGCTATTAGGTCAGAAGCCTTAAAGTTCTTAATTATTTGTTTTCTTTGTTATAGATGATGAAGAATTACGTCGATTTATTAGCTCGAGTTTGTATAGCCTTCATTTTTCTGTATGAGGCGTACGACTCTATAGTCTTCTTTCAATCTACTAAAGAAACAATGACCGACTATGGGATAACTTGGCAGCAAGATATCTTGTTGTCTCTTTTGATATTTGTTCTGATAGTCGGTAGTATATTAATTCTCATCGGCTATTATGCCAGTGTCGGCTCCTTTCTTATCTTGTTGTATTGGTTGCCTTTCACCATTTTAGTGCATTCTTTTTGGGATGATCCTGTAGAGGTTAGGAGGGTATCGTCTTTAAACTTCATGCACAATATAGGAACCATGGCAGCGCTTTTGTTGCTCATGGCCAACGGGGCTAAAGAGTTCAGCGTCAATCGTATTTTACACGTATTAAGACTTCCAGAAGAGTAATGATTGAAGTATATGGTTCCTCAAGAGAGATTGATATATTGGCTATCGGAGTTCATCCTGATGACATTGAACTATCATGTGCCGGTACTATATTGAAACACATAGATCTGGGTTATCGCATTGGTTTGGCAGACCTGACTCAAGGAGAATTGGGCAGCCGTGGTTCTGCCTCCATCCGCCTAAATGAATCTCGAGATGCCGCTGAAATATTAGGAGTGGACTTTAGAGTCAACCTAGGGATGCGAGATGGATTTTTCACTTTAGATGAAAGACATAAATTAAGGATTGTAGAGTTAATTAGGCGTTGTAGGCCCAAGATTATACTGGCTAACGCTCTCGATGATAGACACCCTGATCATGGTAGAGCTGCTACCTTAGTCAGAGATGCTTTTTTTATTCAGGATTGCGCAGGATAACTACTGGAG